>CASFKT010000007.1 GCA_949295195.1 uncultured bacterium
GCCTTGCGCCGAAGGCCTCCGCCATCCGCTCCACCCCCCGGGCGGCGATGCCCAGGGCAGTGCCCCGCCAGCCGGCGTGGACGGCGGCGGCCGCCCCGGTCACCGGGTCGCACAGGAGCACCGGGATGCAGTCGGCGGAGAAGGCCGCCAGGCACACCCCCGCCTCCCGGGTCATCAGCCCGTCGGCCTCCACCGTCCCCGGCTCCCCGGGGAAGGCCATGCGGTCCGCCCGGGTGACCAGGCGCACCCGGTCCCCGTGGACCTGCTGGTTTTTCACCAGGCAGTCCGGGTCGGCCCCGATGGCGGCGCAGAAGCGGCGGAAGTTCTCGCTCACCCGCTCCGGGTCGTCTCCGCAGCTCCCCCCCAGGTTCAGGCTGTCCCAGGGGGCGGGAGACACGCCCCCCACCCGGGTGGAGAAGCCGTGGGGGAACCCCGCCTCCCGCATCTCCGGACAGACATAAAAAAGGACGCCACGGCGCTCCTCTCGGATGATCTCCATGGCGTTCCCTCCTTTTCATTTCAAGTATGGTATTTTCCGGGCCGCGATTGGCCGGATGACGCTATTGTACTCGAAATCCCACCCACTGGCAAGTCGCATAAAAGGAGAATCTGAACCCCCATTGCCATTTTATGCGACAAATTTCACAAATCGGCCCCCATTACCGGTCGGGAGCGGGCTGCCGGGCGTGGTACTCCTCCAGGGTCCAGCCGTTCTCGTAACAGACCCGGGCCGCCGCCGGTCCCACATAGCGGTAGTGCCAGGGCTCGAACTGATAGCCGGTGATCTCCTCCTTCCCCTCCGGGAAGCGGAGGATGAAGCCGTAGCGCCAGCTGTTCTCCACCAGCCAGGCGTACTCCTCCGTCTCCTCGAAGTGGTCGCTGAGGCTGGCGGTGTTGATGTCCAGGGCCAGCCCGGTCTGGTGCTCCGAGCACCCGGGACGGGCGGAGTAGGTGTCCGCCTCCTGGGTCCCCTCCTGGTTCACATAGCGCTGGTACACCCACTTCTGGGTGGCGTAGGAGCGGTAGGCCGAGGCGTTATAGATCCGCAGCCCCTCCTGGGCGGCGGCATCCGCCATCTTCATAAAGGCCCGGCAGGCCACCGGCCGCAGGCGGTCCCGCTGGTTGGTGTAGGCGGCGCTCAGATAGACCAGCTCAGGGGTGTAGTCCGCCGGGAGGGCGTGGTACTGGTTCACCAGGGCGGTGAGGCTGTCCGGGTCCTCCGTCTCCGCCGGGTCCCCATAGGGCGGGGCGTCCACTCCGATATTCACCCGCACCACCGCCTCCTCCGCCGTCAGCTCCGGGTGCTGGGCGTGGTAGGTCTCATACCGGTCCAGCCGCTCCCACCAGGAGAAGCCGAAGGCCAGGTAGTCCAGCCACTCCGGCGCCCCCAGGGACCGGATCAGCTCCCGGCGGCGGTCCTCCCCCAGGTCCGCCCAGAGGGCCTCGGCGCCGTCCTCCGTCAGTCCAAGTCCGCCCAGCCGGGCCAGGGCCAGCTGTTCCGGCACCGCCTTCCCCGGCACCGCCGGAACGGCGCTGGAGGGGGGCTCCTCTCCGGCGTGGGCCAGGGCGGCCGTCCACACCGGGCCGCCCCCCAGGACAGCCCCCAGGGTCAGGGCCCCAGCCAGCGCCCAGGTCACCCCTTTGGTCACTTTCATAGTCGCTCCTCTTTATCTCTCAGACGTATATGTCCCCCCAGGGGAAGCTCTGCGCTTGCCGCTCAGCGTCCGGCCGCCCGCTCCATCAGCCAGCGGAACAGGCCGTCTCCCCGGCCGTTGGGCAGCCGCTCCGGATGAAACTGCACCCCCACTACCGGGAGACTCCGGTGCTCCAGCCCCTCCAGCGTCCCGTCCGGGGCCCAGGCGGCGGGCACAAGGCCCTCGCCCAGCTGGTCCACCCCCTGGTGGTGGGCGCTGTTCACCAGGGCGCTTTCTCCAAACAGACTCTCCAGCAGGCTCCCCGGGGCGGTGCGGATGGGGTGGAACACGTCCTCCTCCCCTTGGTGCAGGGCGGTGCGCTCCGCCCCCAGGTCCTGAAACAGGGTCCCGCCCAGGGCCACGCTGATCACCTGCATCCCCCGGCAGATCCCCAGGATGGGCCTGCCCCAGGAGAGCCAGGTCCGGACCAGCGCCAGCTCCGCCTCATCCCGTCTGGGGTCCGGCGGGTGGGAGCCCCGGTCCTCCTGGCCGAACCAGGCCGGGTCCAGGTCCCCTCCCCCGCACAGCACCAGCCCCAGGCAGCCGGGGTCGGGCTCCGGGGCGTAACCGGGGACCGGAGCCCCGCCGGCCCGCTCCACCGCCCGGATGTAGTTATCCATCCGCCCCTCCGGCCCGGAGATCTGGATGGCGGGCGGCACGGCCGGGCGTCTCACTGGTTCTCCTGGTCCCGCTTCTCCCACAGGCGGACCAGCGTGGCGATGAGCTCCACCGCCCCGTCCACGCCGGTGACGCTGGAGTTGAGGGTCAGATCATACTGGCGCATCTCGCCCCAGTTGTGTCCGGTGTAGTAGTTATAGTAGTTGGCCCGGCCCCGGTCGATCTCCTTCACCCGCTCGGTCATATTGGCGGCCTCGACATGATACTCCTCGGCGCACCGGGTCACCCGGTCGGCCAGGTCGGCGTAGATAAACACCTTCAGACAGTTGGACCGCTCCCCCAGCACGTAGTCGCTGCACCGGCCCACGATGACGCAGGGGCCCTCATCGGCCAGCTCCCGGATGACCTCCGACTGGGCGAAAAATGCCTGGAGGCTCACAGGCACTCCCTGCTGGGTATAGGCCGCCACCCCGGTCCCCAGGGAGGCCAGCGGCAGATGGAGCCGGCTCCGGGCCCGCTCCTCCGCCCGGGCGATAAACTCCGGGGAGAGGCCGCTCTTCTCCGCCGTCTTCTGAATCAGGGTCCGGTCATAGCACGGGATGCCCAGGCGGGCGGCCAGCTGCTTGCCGATCATCCGCCCTCCGCTTCCGAACTCACGGCTGATGGAAATCACATAGTTGCTCATACAAGGCACCTCCTGTCCAAATGGACGATCCGTGAAACCGCTCCTGAGAGCGGTCTGCGGGTCTATTTTTATTATAGCGTTTTTCCAGGGGGATGACAACGAAAACCTGCGCTCCGGCACAGGTTTCCTGGGGAGAGAAATCCCTTGGTCTGTCCAGCCTGGATCATCCTCTCCTCGAAGCAAAAAAGGACCGGTCCAGCACACGCCGGACCGGTCCTCCATCATTTATTCTCCATCAATACCGCCGCACCACGGCCACCACCTTGCCCACAATCTGGGCATGGGTGCCGTCGATGGGCTCGTAGTCGTCGTTGGCGGGCATGAGCCAGACCTTGCCGTCCCGGCGGCGCAGGGTCTTTACCGTGGCCTCGTCCTCAAAGAGGGCCACCACAATCTCGCCGCTGTTGGCCTCCGGCTGCCGGTGGACCACCACCAGGTCGCCGGGCAGGATGCCCGCGTTCAGCATGGACTCCCCCCGCACCTTCAGGGCAAAGAACTCTCCCGCCTTCCCCTGGGTGTCGAAGGTGAGGTAGTCCTCAATGCACTCCTCCGCCAAAATGGGGGAACCGGCGGCCACATTGCCCACCACCGGGATCTGGTTGGCCCGGGGGGCTGTCTCCTCCCCCACAGTCCGGCCGGCCGGCGCAGCCAGGGTGATGGCCCGTGTCTTGCCCTCCGCCTTGACGATCATGCCGGCCTCCTCCAGCCCCTTCAGGTGGAAGTGGACGGTGGAGGGGGATTTTAAGCCCACCGCCGCGCCGATCTCCCGCACCGAGGGGGGGTAGCCGTGCTGGGCGGCGAAGGCCTGAATAAAGTCGTAAATCCGCTGCTGCTTGGGGGTCAGGTTTCCCATGGTCATTCTCCTTCCTGGCCAGCGCCGGTGAAACGCCCCTCCGCCTGGAATCTTTGCTGAAAGTGTACCACATTTCCCCGAAAAAGTCAAACGAATGTTCCACACTCCAGTCCCTTCGGCCGCTCTTGGCGGAATTGTGAATTTTCTTTGAACCTTCCCCGGCCTCCCTTGACTTTTCTCCAGCGGTCAGTAAAATGAGTAGCACGTTAACCATCAACGGGTTAATTTTATATCCCGAAAGGAGGGAATCCAACCCATGGCAAATCTGGATTTTGACCTGGGCGTGCTGGAGCGGCAGCTCCACCAGGCCCGGCAGAACGCCATTCAGGCGGAGCTGGCCGCCGCCGGTCTCCAGGAGATCGGCCACCCCATGCTGCTGTGCGTGCTGGGCATCACGGGGGAGCACCGGCTGGGCACCCCGGTGCGCACCCAGCGGGAGCTGGCCCGGCTGCTCCACGTCTCCCCGGCGGCGGTGACCACCTCGCTCAAGTCCCTGGAACGCAAGGGATACATCCTGCGGGAGCCAGGCGACGGGGACGCCCGGTGCAACCGGGTGCTGCTCACGGAAAAGGGGCAGCAGGCGGTGGATGACTGCCTGGCCTGTCTGCGGCGGGTGTCCCGGCGGATGTACGCCGGGCTCACCAACGAGGAGCAGGCCGTAATGCGCAGCTTCTACCTGCGGATGCTGGACAATCTGCAGCCGGACCAGGGGGGCGCGCATTCGTCAAAATAGCCTACCTGAATCATCCAATTTTCAAGTCTATCCAGAATGTCCCCTGAAATTCTTTCTGGTTTTCCACTTTATCCACCGTTTTTTCCACTTTTCCACTTCTAAATTTGTGCCGCCGGGGCGCCAGGCCGCCGGCGGACACACCTCAATCCTACGAAAGGACGGTCATTTCCTTGCTTCAACTGTTTTTGACCCATCTCCAGGGCTACAAGCGGCAGGCGGTTCTCTCCCCCATCCTGATTGTTTTGGAGGTCATCTGCGAACTGCTGCTCCCTCTGGTCATGGCGGAGATTGTGGACACCGCCATCCCCGCCGGAGATGAGACCTATATCTTTATCCTGGGCGCCGCCATGCTGGCGCTGGCCCTGATCGCCATGGCCTGCGGCGTGGGCTCGGCCAAATACGCCACCATCGCCAGCCAGGGCTTCGGCGCCAACCTGCGTCAGTGCCTGTTCGACAAGGTGCAGGAGTTCTCCTTCGCGGATATTGACCGCTTCTCCTCCGCCTCCCTCATCACCCGCATGACCAACGACGTGAACGCCATGACCATGATGCTGGCCATGGGCCTGCGGATGCTGGTACGGGCTCCGGTGATGCTCATTGCCGCCCTGGCCATCAGCATCTCCCTCAACGCCCGTCTGGCCCTGGTGCTGGCGGTGGTCATTCCGGTGATGATAATCGTCATCGGGGTGCTGATGAAGCTTTGTACGAAACTCTTTGAGGCCATGCAGAAGCGCATCGACAACCTGAACAACACCCTCCAGGAGAATCTGGTGGCCATCCGGGTGGTCAAGGCCTTCGTCCGGGAGAACTTTGAGCGGAAAAAGTTCAAAAAATCCAACGACGAGCTGATGGAGGCCGCCCTGGCGGTGGGCCTGCGGATCATCGCCATCCTGCCGGTGATGATGCTGGCCATGAACGGGGCCACCGTGGCCGTCCTCTACTTTGGCGGCCGGATGGTCATGGGGGCGGAGTTTGACCTGGGCAGCCTCCAGGCCTTCATCAACTATATCTTCCAGATCCTCATGAGCGTGATGATGGTGGCCATGTCCCTGCTGCAGCTCTCCCGGGCCCAGGCCTGCGCCCACCGCATCCACGAGGTGCTGAACACCGAGCCCTCGGTGGAGGATAAGCCGGAGGCCGCCCGGCAGGCGCTGCCCGCCCCCCGGGGCCAGGTGGAGTTCCGGGACGTGTCCTTCAAGTACGTGACCTCCGGCACCGGGGACGACGTGCTCTCCCACATCAGCTTCACCGTACAGCCGGGTCAGTTCGTGGCCCTGGTGGGGGGCACCGGCACGGGCAAATCCACCCTGGTCAATCTGATCCCCCGGTTCTACGACGTCACCGGCGGAGCCGTCCTGGTGGACGGGATGGACGTGCGGGACTACCCCCTGGAGGCGCTCCGGGGCCGGATCGGCATGGTGCTGCAAAATAACGTCCTCTTCTCGGGCACCATCCGGGAGAACCTGAAGTGGGGCAACCCGGACGCCACCGAGGAGGAGGTCATTCAGGCTGCCAAGGACGCCCAGGCCTACGACTTCATCATGTCCTTCCCCAACGGCTTTGACACCAACCTGTCCCAGGGCGGCGTCAACGTGTCCGGCGGGCAGAAGCAGAGATTGTGCATCGCCCGGGCCATGCTGAGAAAGCCCGCCGTGCTCATCCTGGACGACTCCACCTCCGCGGTGGACTCCACCACCGAGGCGGCCATCCGGGCCTCCTTCGCCAAAAACCTGAAGGACACCACCATCATCATGATCGCCCAGCGCATCTCCTCGGTGCAGTACGCCGACGAGATCCTCATTTTGGACGACGACCACATCGCCGCCCGGGGCACCCATGAGGAGCTGCTCAAGACCAGCCCCATTTACCAGGAGATCTATCAATCCCAGCAGGAAGGAGTGGGTGGATAATGCCGGGACCCAATCGCGCCCCCCGGGGGGGCTATCAGAAGCCCAAAGACCTGAAAAAGACCGTCGGCCGCCTGCTGGGCTATCTGACCCGCAGCAAGCTGCCCCTGCTGGCGGTGTTTGGCTGCCTGCTGGCGTCGGTGTGCGCCAACATCGGCGGCTCCTATATGATGCGGGGCATCATCAACGACTTCATCTGGTCAGGCTGCACCGACTTCGCCGGCCTGGGCCGGGCCATTCTGGCCCTGGTGGGCGTGTACCTGGCGGGCTGTCTGGCCACCTACAGCCAGTCGGCCATCATGGTCCGCCTGGCCCAGCGGGGGGTGAACCGCCTGCGCAGCGACCTGTTTGATAAGCTGCAGAACCTCCCCCTGTCCTACTTTGACAAGCACCCCCACGGGGAGCTGATGAGCCGCTTCACCAACGACGCGGACAACGTACAGCTGGCCCTGGAGCAGAGCGTGGTCTCCATGTGCTCCAGCTGCCTCATGTTTGTGGGTCTGGTGGCCATGATGCTCTTCATCAACTGGAAGCTCTTCCTGGTCACCGCCCTGGTGCTGGTGGTCACCATGACCGTGTTCAACAAGCTGGGCGGCCGCAGCCGCCGCTACTACCAGAAGCAGCAGGCCGCACTGGGCGACGTGAACGGCGACATCCAGGAGATCATCGAGGGACTGAAGGTGGTCAAGGCCTTCACCCACGAGGAGCAGGCCAAGGCGCAGTTCCGCAAGCTCAACGAGACCTACCGGGACGCGGCCCAGAAGGCCAACTTCTACTCCGGCGTCATCATGCCCATCTCCGGCAACCTGATGAACATCAGCTACGCCCTCACCGCCGCCTTCGGCGGCCTGCTGTCCGTCCTCCAGGGCTTCGACCTGGGCGGACTGGTGGTGTATCTCAACTACTCCAAGCAGGTGGGCCAGCCCCTGAACCAGATCTCCCAGCAGATGACCACCCTCCTCTCCGCCCTGGCGGGCGCCGAGCGCATCTTTGAGGTGATGGACACCCAGCCCGAGGAGGACCAGGGCTCCGTCACCCTGGTGGGGGCGGAGAAGGACGCCAACGGCACCCTGTCCGCCTTCACCGGCTCCGGCCGCCCCCACATCTGGGCCTGGAAGACCCCCCGCACCGCCGGGCTCTCCCTGGTGCCGGTGCTGGTGGGGGAGAAGGACGCCCTCACCGAGCTGGGCCAGGCGGAGCGCACGGAGACAGGCGCTCTGAAGCTCCTGCCCCCCAGCGTGGACTCCACCCAGGGCATCTGGGTGAAGGTGGCCCCCGACGGGACCTTGACCGAGGTCACGGACCTGGCCTCTCTGTCGGGCCACCGCTGGGCCTGGAAGTACCCGGACCATCAGGGGAAGATGGGCCTGCACCTGATCCGGGGCACCGTGCGCAACGTGCCGGGCGAGGACTACTACCTCACCGAGCTGAAGGGGGCGGTGCGCTTCCACCACGTGGACTTCTCCTACGTCCCCGGCAAGCGCATTTTGAAGGACGTGACCGTCTACGCCAACCCGGGCCAGAAGATCGCCTTTGTGGGCTCCACCGGCGCGGGCAAGACCACCATCACCAACCTCATCAACCGCTTCTATGAGATCGAGGGCGGCCTCATCACCTACGACGGCATCGACGTGAAGGCCATCAAGAAGGACGACCTGCGCCGCTCCCTGGGTGCGGTCCTCCAGGACACCCACCTGTTTACCGGCACCATCATGGACAACATCCGCTACGGCCGGCTGGAGGCCACCGACGAGGAGTGCATCGCCGCCGCCAAGAGCGCCAACGCCCACTCCTTCATCCGCCGTCTGCCCGACGGCTACAACACCGTGGTCACCGGGGACGGGGCCAACCTGTCTCAGGGCCAGCGTCAGCTGCTGGCCATCGCCCGGGCGGCCGTGGCCGACCCGCCGGTGATGATCCTGGACGAGGCCACCTCCTCCATCGACACCCGCACCGAGGCCCTCATCGAAAAGGGCATGGACGCCCTGATGGAAGGGCGCACCGTCTTTGTCATCGCCCACCGCCTGTCCACCGTGCGAAACTCCAACTGCATCGTGGTCATCGAGCACGGAGAGATTCAGGAGAAGGGCGACCACCACGAGCTGCTGGAGCAGAAGGGCCGGTACTATCAGCTGTATACCGGGCAGTTCCAGCTGTCCTGATTGCGCCTAGCTCCGGCCTGCCGCCCCTGGAAAAGTTCTTTTTCCAGGGGCGGTCCCGCGTTTTCCTCCCCTTGACCTTGTCTTTGGGAGCCGTTATACTTAATTTATCCGCCTGGGAGCAGTCCCATTGAGCTCCCGAAGGAAGAAAGCGTGCTGTCCTCCCCACAGGGACAGCCAAGAGGAGACCATATGGAGTACAGACAGATTCCCGGAATTTCTCGAATCCCGCTGAGCGAGCAGGTGTACAATGTTTTGATGGATTCCATCGTCAACGGCTCTCTGGAGGCGGGGACCGAGCTGAGGGAACAGCACATCGCCAAACAGATGGGCGTCAGTGCCACCCCAGTGCGGGAGGCCTTCAAGCGCCTGGCCAGCGACGGCCTGATTGAGATCGTCCCCTATCGGGGGGCGGTGGTCAAAACGCTGGATCCCCAAGAGATCAAGGAGGCCTATGCCTGCCGGGAGGCACTGGAGCACCTGGTGGTAAAAGAAGCGATGGAGCGGATCACTCCGGCAGACATTCAACAGCTCCATCAACTGGTAGAGGGATTCCGGCTGGCCAAAGGAGTTGAGGACATCTCAGCCTCCAGTCAGGCCTTCGACGACTATCTGTACCGCCTGACCGGCAACCGAACCCTCCAAAATCTACTGGCCATGTTGAAGGGGGTCATCAGCCGGGACCGCAAGTACTCTGCCGGCAGTCCGGAGCGGCAGAAGGCCATCTATCAGGAGCATTTAGCCATTGTGGAAGCCCTGGAGCGCCGGGATCTGGAGGGGGCCCGCCAGGCCGTCTCCCGCCACATCCATAACGGACAAAAATACATCGAAGAAAAAAGATGAAATTGAGGAATCCCCATTGACATTTTATGTTCCGTCTATTATTCTATAGAATATAAAATATGGGGCGGGTGATTCTTTTTTGCTTCATATTCTATAGAATATAATCTATAAACAAAAAGGAGGAGCAGACATGGAAAACATCTACATGTCCCGGGGGGCCAGCAAGGTGGTCAACACCTGCCTGAAGGTACAGCCCGGGGAGCAGATCCTGATCGTCACCGAGCTCTCCCGCTTGAGCATCGCTCAGGCCCTGGCCTCTGAGGTGTACCGGGTGGGGGCGGAGCCCGCCGTGTGCATCATGGAGCCTCGCAGCCAGGACAGCGAGGAGCCCCCCAAGGAAATCGCGGCCGCTATGCTGGCCAGCGATGGCTTTTTGTCCGTGGTGGGCAAGTCCATCACCCACACCAACGCGGTGAAATCCGCCATCGCAGCCGGTTCCCGCGGCCTGGTTCTCACCCACTTTACCGAGGAGATGATGGTCCACGGCGGCATCGAGGGGGACTTTGAAGCCCTGAAGCCCATCTGCATCGGCATGGCCCAGGCCATGGCCGGGTCGGAGAAGATCGTCCTCACCTCTCCCAGCGGCACCCACCTGGAGTACTCCGCCAAGGGGCGCCGGGGTAACAACCTGTACTGCATGGTGGAGAAGGGCCAGTTCTCCACGCTGCCCACGGTGGAGGCCAACGTCTCCCCCCTGGAGGGCACCGCCAACGGCGTTATCGTGGCCGACGGCAGCATCCCCTACATCGGCATCGGCGTGCTGGAGGAGCCGGTCACCCTGAAGGTGGAGAACGGCCGGATCGTGGAGATCACCGGCGGCCGCCAGGCCAAGATGCTGGCCGACGACCTGGCCGCCAAGAACGATCCCAACGTGTACAACGTGGCCGAGCACGGAGTGGGCCTGAACCCCAAGTGCCATTTCTGCGGCTTCATGCTGGAGGACGAGGGTGTCTTCGGTTCCTGCCACATCGGCATCGGCACCAGCGTCAACCTGGGCGGCACCGTGAAGGCCTCCTGCCACTATGATGTGATCATGCGGGACGGCACCATTGAGGCAGACGGCCGCATCCTCATGAAGGATGGAAAGGTCATGCTGTAAGCAGGCACAGCCAAAAAGAGGAATGAGAAGGAGAATGGCATTGTAAAACAGGAAAAATAAGGAGATGGAGATATGACAACGCTAACCATGAATATGGTGCAAACCACCGGGTTTGCCATTATCGTCCTGTTAATTGGTACATTTGTCCGCAAGAGAGTCCGTTTCTTCACTCGATACTGTATCCCGGCCCCTGTGATCGGCGGCCTGATTTTTTCCATCCTTTCCACCATACTGCGAAGCGCCAACCTCATTGAATTTGATTTTGATACGACTCTGCAGTCCTTTTTCCAAAATATGTACTTCTGTACTATAGGATTCGCCGCCAGCTTTAAAATGCTGAAAACCGGCGGCGCAAAGGTGGTAAAATTCCTAATCATCGCGGCGGTATTTGCCTTCCTCCAGGATATCCTGGCCGTTGGCCTGTCTGGCGTAGTGGGCATTCCCTCTCTGCTAGCACTGCTCACCGCCTCCCCCGCCCTCACCGGCGGTATGGGCACCTCCGCCGCAGTGGCGCCCAGCGTGGAGGCCCTGGGCTACTCCGCCGCCACTACGGTGGCTGTCACCGCCGCCACCTTTGGCATTCTCTGCGGCTCCATCATGGGCGGTCCAGTGGCCACCCGTCTGATCGAGAAGCACGATCTGTTTACGAAATTCCAGGCTCGGGATACCAGCAAGGATACGGATGTAGACCTGTCTATTCTGGAGGATAAGAAAAAGTACCTGGACTCCAAGACCATCTGCTCCGGCACCTTCGTCATCCTCCTGTGCATGGGCATCGGAGCTTATGTCACCAACGCCATCAATGACTTTGTGGGCCAGTTCATTAACGGCGTGTCCTTCCCCGCCTATCTGGGCGCCATGCTGATCGCCTGTATTTTCCGGAACGTCAGTGACAACTTCACCACCTTTGGCGAACTGCCCAAGGAGGAGATGGATGCCCTGGGCGACGCGGCCCGGAACGTGTTCCTGGGCATCGCACTGATGTCGCTGGAGTTGTGGGAGCTGGTCAATCTGGCCATCCCCATGCTGATCATCCTGTTGCTTCAGGTGGTCTTGGCCTATATCTTTGCCAACTTCATCTGCTTCCCGCTCATGGGCAAGGATTACGACGCAGCTATGATCTCCTGCGGTCTCATCGGCTTTGGTATGGGTTCTACCTCCAATGCCATCGCAAACATGGACGCTGTGTCCGCCAAGTATGCCTACAGCAAGACTCCTTACTTCGTGGTTCCTATCGTCGGCGCCCTGTTCATCGACTTTGTCAACATTTTCATTATCTTCGGCTTCATTGGTTTCCTGCAATAATAAAGAATCGTAACTCTGCACAAAAGCGGGATAACCCGTCTCCGCAGAGCAGGGCTTTCTCCCTGCAAGCCTGACCAAGCAAATGAGGGCCCCGGCGCACTGCGCCGGGGCCCTCGCCGTATTGTTCAGCACTGCTCCACACAGCGTCCGCCTCCGCAGATACCGCCGGGCCTGTCAAAGAACCGCCGGTGCGCAGCGAAGCTTCGCAGAAAGTTCTTTTGCCTACTTTTCTTTCAAAAAAAGTAGGGAGGAGGCCACGGCGGCCAGCTCCTCCCGGGTGGCGAAGGCCTGGGGGCGGCCGATGCCGCCCGCCTCCTCCGCCATCACGCCGGCGTCCACGGCCCGCTGGATGTAAGGGGCCGCCCAGCCGCTGGCCTCCCGCTCCCCCCGGCGGACCAGATAGTCCTCCAGCATGGCGTCAAACTGCTCCTGAGTCACCGCTTCCACCTCCAATCTCCCCTTGAAGTCCTCCCACTCCCCGGGCCTGTCCACCCAGGGGGCGGGGCACCGCTTGCCAGTTACGTCATAGTGCCGCAGGACACGTTCCGCGGGCACCCCGTACCTGGCCATCAGCTCCCGCACCAGGGCCGCGGTCCGGTCCCGGACGGCCGGAGGCACGCCTCCGGCGCTGTTGCACATCTCCACCCCGATGGAGTTGGCGTTGCGGCAGGCGGGGTGGACCGGCTGGCTGCTGCCGCAGTGCCAGGCGGTGTCCTCCTCCCGCACCGACTGCCACACCGCCTCCTCGTCCACAAAGTAGTGGGCGCTGGTCCCGGTGACTGTTCGGGCAAAGTAGTCGGCATTGTTTTTCGCCGTGTCGCTCCAGTTTCCGGTGTAGTGGACCACGATGTACTCCACGGGCTGGGTCCGGCCGGGCCGGTAGTTTCCCCGGGCCGCCTGTTTGAACAAAAGCTCCATCATCTTCCCCTCGACTTAGGTCCCATCGCCGGATTTCCGGCTGCCGCGCTCCGCCTGGGTGCCGAAGTAGAAGGCGATGACCACGGTGAACACAGTCAAAAATTCCTCGGCGCTCACTCTGCCTCCGCAGGTCAACCAGGCAAACACTGCCGTCAGGATCAGCGTAACCATGCTCTTGATAGTCAGCAGATTGCTCAGGCGCTTTTGAAGCTCTTCCATCCCTTTACCCCCTCTCGCTTTTCAGGTCCCGGATGTCGTGCTGAACCTCGGTCATCTGCCCCTCCAGCTTGTAGGTCCGCTCCACCAGGCTGTTGTGGGCGGCCACCTTCCGCTCCAGCTGCTCGATCCGGTAGGTGGTCAGCTTATTGGACACCAGGATGCCCCCGAAGGTCCCCGCCAGGGTGCCGATGAGGGACATCCCGGCCACCGCCAGGGTGGTCCACTCCATCAGCCCTGTCCCTCCTCCACGGTCCCCAGATCCGTCCAGGCACCGGGCAGCTGGGAGGGGGGATAGACGGTGTCCGCCTGGGTGCACTTCCAAACATGGCCGCCCTCGGTGCAACACTCGTCCACCTGGTACAGTCCCCGGGTGCCCTGGGGCTGCACATAGGGAGTGGCCATGGACGGGTCGGTGGTGTGGCACACGTCCCACAGACTCACCGCCTGGTCCGGAGACCAGTCCGGCTGCTCCGTGGCGTCGTGCTGCTGCCACAGCTTGTACACCACCCCGTTCCACTTATAGGGGCTCCCAATGGTGACGGCGGAAAAATCCCGCTGCCGCCAGGTGGGGATCTGCTCCTGGCTGGCCGTCAGCTCGGTTCCGTCCGCCTCACCGGAGACAGCTCGGGCGGCCAGAGCCGCCGCGTCCGCCTTGCCCCGGACTTTCAGCTCATCCTTGGCCATGGTCACAATATCAGCCATTGCTCTCTACTCCTTCCTCATAGGCCGCGCTCAGCTCGGCCTTCACCGTCTCGGCGGTGCCTGCCGCCTCCATCTCCTCAATGGTCTCCGCCTGAGACACAATCGTGGCCGTCTGGGTCTCAATGGTGGCCGCCTGCTGGGCGATGGTGCTCTCCTTCTCCGCAATGGCGTCCTGCTGGGTCTGGATGGTGCCCGCCTGCTCCGTGATGGTCCCCTGAAGCTCGGTCACCTGGGCCTGATAGCCGGTCACATCCCCCAGGTACTGCTTCCCCACCTGAAGCACCACATGGTAGCTGCGGGTGGCGGCGCTGTACTGGATATCCTTGACCATGAAGCCGTAACCCTCGGGCAAGATGCACGCCCCCTCAAGAATGGGCGGGTCCCACTCCAGGGCCTCGATCTGCTCCAGGGATGCGTACTCCCGCTCGAATACCACCCGGTACTCCCCGTTGGCAGAGCCCCGCAGCACCAGGCTGCAGGACAGGCCGCCGATCTTGAACTTTTCGCCGTATAGACTCATACGCTCGCTCCTCTCCGATTCAGATGGGAGAACAAAATCCCCGCCCTGTCTTGCTTGACAAAGCGGGGGAGAGTTCTTATAATGAACATAGAAGGGCGCTGTTGCGACGGTTAGCCCTCAAAGATCGACTTACATTACGTTAGCCGTCCGGGTGGCTTCCGGGCGGCTAACACGCTTTTGGGGATATGTAGACCATCATCAAAAAGATGATGATAAAACACACCAGGAAGCGCAGGACTTTCGCCCAGCGTCCGTTTCCCATCGGCATCACCTCCCTTCTCAGGGAAGTGGCTAACCGCCTGTATGCAACAGCGCCTGTCTCATTATAGAGAACCGCGCCGCGTTTTGTCAATCCCGCCGCTCCTTTCAAGCAAAGGGCCGGCGGGCATTTTTGTGCGTTCCTTGCATTCCGGGCGGAAGAATCTCCCGTTCACCCTATCCAAGAAACCGCCCCGCAGTTGTCCACCTCCGTACACCCAAGGGTAAAAATTTCTGTCCCCGCCCGCCCCGCCGAAGGGCTTGCGGCCCGGCGGAGAAAGGACTATAATGGAGCGGAACAACGTCCCGGTTGGAACGAAAGAGAGGAGAGAGGGGCGCGGAACCGTTCCGCGCCCGGGAGAGATGAAGCTGTTTGCCTACGCCGTCCGTGAGTTTGACGAGAAGCCCCTGTTTGACAAGTGGTGCGCAAAGCTGGGGGTGGAATTTGCGTACAGCACCGAGTATCCCACCCCGGAGAACATCGAGCTGGCCCGGGGCTACGACGCCATCAGCACCACCCCCTACGCCCTGGGGCCTGAGGCCATCCGCCGCTTCCACGAGCTGGGGGTGAAGTACCTGGGGGCCCGGGCCATCGGCTTTGACCACTTCGACCTGCCCACCGCCAAGGAGCTGGGCATGCCGGTAACCCACGTGTTCTATCCCCCCAGCGGGGTGGCCAACTACGCCATCATGCTCATGCTCATGTGCTGCCGGAAGATGCGGCAGATTCTGGACCGGAATGTGGTCCAGGACTTCACCCTGGAGGGGAAGATGGGCAAGGAGCTGTCCAACTCCACCGTGGCGGTGCTGGGTACCGGCAAGATCGGCAGCACCGTCATCCGCCACCTGTCCGGCTTCGGCTGCCGGATGCTGGCCTACGACCTGTACCAAAACCCGGAAGTGGCCCAGCTGGCGGAGTACGCCGACCTGGATACCATCTGGCGGGAGGCGGACATCATCACCCTCCACATGCCCGCCAACCCGGAGGACCACCACATCATCAATGCCGACAGCCTGTCCAAGATGAAGGATGGGGTCATTCTCATCAACACTGCCCGGGGGGACCTGATCGACACCGCCGCCCTCATCGAGGCCATCGAGAGCCGGAAGGTGGGGGCCGCCGCCCTGGACGTGCTGGAGCAGGAGAGCGGC
>CASFKT010000008.1 GCA_949295195.1 uncultured bacterium
TATGTGCAGCAGACCATCGACACCCTGGAGGCGGGCCTGTCCAAGCTGGAGGACTACATCAACCCCAACACCGGCACGGTGGTCATGGCCGGCTTCCCCTCCCTGGCCCAGTTCGCCCCAGACATCATCGTGCGCTATGTGTCCGAGACTAACCGGGTGGACGTGCGCCTGCAGTTCAACCAGGAGGCCACCTACGGCCGGCTGCGGGAACAGCTTCTGGCGGGGCAGGTGGACCTGATCTTTGCCACCGAGATGGACGACCCCCGGGTGGAGTCCTCCTATATCGGGGACCATCAGATCGTCCTGCTGGTCCACCAGGGACACCGGCTGGCCCGGAATCAGGCGGTGGACCTGCGGGAGCTGGACGGGGAGAATTTCATCGCCTTCTCCAAGGACAGCCAGCTTCGGGGCGTCACCGACCAGATTTTCCGGGAGCTGGGCATCCGGCCCATCATCACCATGGAGACCGCCCAGGATCTGATCATGCACGGCCTGGTGGCCGCCAACCACGGGGTGGCTATCATCCCCTACCCCCTGGGCGGAGCACCTTACAACACCAAGATTCTCTCCATCTCCAACGATATTCCGCCCCGCCATCTGTACCTGTCCTGGAACAAGGAGCAGTACCTGCCCCCGGCGGCGGAATACTTCCGGGATTTCATCATCCGCAGCGGGGAGGTCTTTACCCAGTTCATCCAGAAGAGCGGCCTCCCCGACCTGCTGTGACGGGATATTCCCATGAAGAAAAACCTTTGTTTTTCAAAAATCCATGCACAGATTCGAACGGTAAATGAAAACTGAATATTGGACATCCCGGGCACTTTCCGGTACTATTTTATCAGAAGGACCCCGCTGCGCACAGCGGACGCGGCGCAGCTTGACCGCCTGACGGAGTCTACAGAGCACGGAGTGCCGGCCTCCTCCTCCGCAGTTCCGCCTTGCACCTGATTCATTCAAAAGCAGGAGGAAGTATTATGAGCAAGAAATTGGTAGCAGATCTGATCGTCGATTACTTGGAGCGCCGGGACGTGAAGTATGTCTTCGGCCTGTGCGGCCACACGGTCATCGGCATGCTGGACGCCCTCTCCCGCAGCAAGAAGCTCCACTTTGTCAACACCCGCCACGAGGCCATCGCCTCCACCGCCGCCGACGGCTACGCCCGGGTCACCCACAAGGCCGCCGTGGCCATGTGCCACCTGGGCCCCGCCCTGACCAACGTGCTCACCGGGGTGGCCAACGCCTCCCTGGACTCCATTCCCATGGTGGTCATCGCCGGCGACGTGCCCAGCTACTACTTCGGCCGCCACCCCCACCAGGAGGTCCAGATGCACGAGGACGGCGACCAGTACAGCATGCTCAAGCCCGTGTGCAAGCGCTGCTGGCGGGTGGATGACGTGGAGGCCCTGCCCTACATTCTGGACCGGGCCTTCCGCCTGGCCGAGTCGGGCCGCCCCGGCCCCGTCCTGGTGGACATCCCCATGGACATGTTCTCCCGGGAGATGGAGGAGGACCTGTGGGCCCGCACCTACCGGGACAGCCACGCGACGGTGAAGCCCGCCCTGGACCCCGCCGCCGTCAAGGCCATCGCCAAGAAGCTGGTGGAGGCCGAGCGCCCCGTGCTCCATGCCGGCGGCGGCATCCTGCTCGCCCAGGCCTCGGAGGAGCTGGCCGCCCTGGCGGAGTTCCTGGACATCCCCGTCTCCCGCACCCTGGCCGGACAGGGCTGCCTGTCTGACCGGCACCCCCTGATGATCGGCCAGACCGGCTTCTGGGGCCTGGAGTTCACCCACTCCTTCACCGTGAACGCCGACGTGATCCTGGGCCTGGGCACCCGCTTCGGCGAGGCGGACAGCTCCAGCTGGTACCAGGGCGTCACCTTCGACCCGGACCGCACCACCTTCCTCCAGATCGACATCGACCCCGCCGAGATCGGCCGCAACTACCCGGTGGAGATCGGCGCGGTGGGCGACCTGAAGATCGGCCTGACCCAGCTTCTGGAAGAGGTGAAGAAGATCTGCCCCCAGGGCAAGCAGCGCCCCGGCCTGCGGGAGAAGATCCTCCAGGCCAAGGCCGACTTCAAGAAGTCCAATGAGGCCATCTCCAGCGACAGCCGCTTCCCCATGACTCCCCAGCGCATCCTGAAGGACGTGAAGGAGGTCATCCCCGAGGACGCCCTGATCTTCACCGACGTGGGCTGGAACAAGAACGGCGTGGCCCAGCAGTTCGACATCACCGTCCCCGGCTCCATCCACCACACCTCCGGCCTGGCCAACATGGGCTTCGGCGCCTCGGCGGTGCTGGGCGGCAAGCTGGCCGCCCCCGACCGCATCTGCATCACCCTCACCGGGGACGGCGGCTTCGGCGTACAGCCCTCCTGCCTGGCCACCGCGGCCCAGGACGGCATCGCGGTCACCTGGGTGGTGATGAACAACTCCGCCTTCGGCACCATCGCCGGCCTGGAGAACGCCAACTACCACCACAAGTTCGGCACGGTCTTCCAGACTCCGGACGGGGCCTCCTACACCCCCAACTGGGCGGACGTGGCCAAGGCCTACGGCATCGAGTCCATCCGCTGCTCCTCCGCCGAGGAGTTCAAGCCCGCCATGGAGAAGGCCATGGAGGCCAACCGGGCCGGCCGCCCCTTCCTGGTGGAGGCCCCCATGGAGAACATCGTGGTGCCCACCCCCGGCTGCTGGAACATCAACGACATCTACACCCCCAACGAGCTGGTCAAGGAGGGCAAGCTGGTCAAGAAGGAGAACGGCCAGTATGTCGCTCCCAGCCACTCCAAGTCCCACAACGCCAAGTAATCCAAGCTCTGCTGCCAAAGCGGCGAACCCCGGACTGCGGGTTCGCCGCTTTTTTTGCCGCTTCTCCCCCGCCGGCTCCGTCCCCCGGACCGGCGACAGGGCCCTCCGCCCCAGTTTTTTCCGGCGGCGCCCCCCATCCGCCAAACTTTTTCCCCTGAAAACCGTCTATTCTTATGGTACCATATTTGCAGATGAGGTGATGTTATGAAGCGACTGTTTGCCCTGCTGCTGTGCGGCGCCCTGATGGTCCCGCCGGGGCTGGCGGCTCCCGCGGCGGACTGGCCCCAGTGGGCGGAGGAGGCGCTGTCCTGGGGCCGGGAGGCCTCCATCAGCCGGGACTTCCTGGCCGCTCCGGAGAAAACCGTCACCCGGGGGATGGCGGCCCAGCTGCTCTACGAGGCGGCGGGGCGTCCCGCTGTCTCCGGGGCCTGCCCCTTTTCCGACGTGTCCGGAGAGTATTCCAGCGCGGTGACCTGGGCGGCGGCGGAGGGCTGTCTCTCCGGCGTGGGGAACGGGACCTTTGCGCCGGACCGGCCGGTGACCCGGCAGGAGTTTGCCGCCATCCTCTGGCGGCAGGCCGGCTCGCCGGGTACAGCGGCCCAGGGGCTCTCCCAGTACCGGGACGCCGGGAGCGTGGCCGAGTGGGCCCGGGAGGCGGTGTTCTGGTGCCTCCAGGCGGGGGTGATGTCGGGGCGCGGGGCGGACCAGCTGGCCCCCACAGGGACCATCACCACGGCGGAGGCCCTGGTGATGCTGGAGCAGGTCCACTCCCTGCCCGATGTGGACCAGCTTCGGACCGATCTGGAGTCCCTCACGGCGGCCCACCGTCCGGTGGGCTCCCAGGGGGAGGCGGACGCCGTCCAGTATTTGAAGGAGCGGTTTACAGAGATGGGGTACACCGTCACCCTCCAGCCCTATACGGACAGCCAGGGCCGCTCCGGGCACAATGTGGCCGCCGTGAAGGAGGCGTCCTCCCCCGACGCGGATATTCTGATCCTGTCCGCCCACCACGACAGCGTGCCCACCGCCTACGGGGCCAGCGACAACGCCTCGGGAGTGGCCGCCCTGCTGTATGCGGCCCAGGCCCTGAGGGATGTGCCCACCGACACCCAGGTGCGGTTTCTCAGCTTCACCGACGAGGAGAACGGCAAAAACGGCTCCCGGGCCTACACCGCCTCCCTGTCGGAGGGGGAAAAGGACCGGATGATCGGGGATATCCAGTTTGACATGCTGGGCGGCCTGGGCTCCGACGGCACCCTGGTGTGCACCATGGACGGGGAGGCCAACTGGGTCAGCGACCTGCTCCAGGAGAAGGACCCGTCCCTGGAGCGGGGGGCGGAGACCGCCAGCGACCACGCCTCCCTCCAGCTGGCTGGGGTCCCATCCGTCCTGCTGATGCAGAACGGGGAGGGCTATCTGTACCACACGGCGGCGGACACGGCGGACCAGATGGACCTGTACGCCATCACCTCCGCGGCGGAGACGGCTGTGGAGGCGGCGGAGGAGATCTGCTCCCCCAATACCGACTCCTACCGGGAACTGGCCCGGGCACAGGGGGAGGGGTACACCTACCGCCAGACCCGGCAGAACGTCATCTACTTCAGCAGCTCCCGCTCGGACACCGAGGCCTACATCGGCGCGGCCGGGGAGCTGGCGGACAGCTGGGAGGTCTCCGGGAACGGCTGGACCGACACCTATGAGACCTACCGCTACTCCATGCGCTGGTTTGACGGGGAGGCCCCCATGAACACCTACTACCAGTACCGCAACGGCTTCCTGGAGCGCATTGCCATCCGCCCGGAGGAGACCGGCTGCACCTCGGAGGAGGTCCGGGGGCTGATCGAGGCCATGTACGGCGCGCCGGAGCGGGAGGAGGGGGGCCAGGCCAGCTGGGCCGACCCGGTATACAGCAAGTACATCACTCTCTCCTCCGACCAGGAGGGCTGTCTGGTCTCCGTGGGCAACTACAGCCTGGGCATCACCAACGTGCTCGCCTCCTACCCGGTGAGCGGCGGCCAGGCCAGCATCTCCGACCCGGAGGACCGGGCGGTGTGGGACTTCCTGTGCTCCATCCTCCCCCTGGAGGCCCGGCAGAAGATCGCCGAATTCAACCTGTTCACCGACGGCGCCAGCAACATCCTGGCCTACACCTCCCCGGTCAAGGAGGGGGACGTCACCGACAACACCCGCTTCTCCATCAGCATCGACTACTACGACGTGTACGACGAGAACGGGGAAAAGCGGGACTGGAGCAAACTGACCTACACCATTCTCCACGAATACGGCCACGTCCTGCTGGAGGACGAGACCCAGATTGACCTGAGCAGGGGCACCGGCACCCACGACCCGGCCACCTTTGTGGAGGGCTCCTTCCGGAAGAACTTCTATGATGCCTTCTGGAGCGGGCTGGGGGACACCGGCGTGGGGGACTACGAGGCCAACCCCACCCGCTATGTGAGCCGCTACGGGGCCAACTACTTCCACGAGGACATCGCCGACACTTTCGCCGTCTTTGTGCTGGGCGGCGCGCCCCAGGGGGACACGGTGGCCGAGGAGAAGCTGCGCTTCTTCTGGGCCGACCCGGACATGACGGCCCTGCGCTCCACCATCCGGCAGGACCTGGGGCTGGACTGGCCGGAGGAGACCCCTTCCACCGACCCTGACCCGGAGCAGCCGGAGACCGGGGTTCCGGCGGTGGCCAGCCTGGAGGAGCTCCGGGAGGAGCTGACCCGGGCCATCGCGGCGGCGGAGCAGCCCCCCGCCTTTGACGTGTCCGCCCTGGATGGGCAGGAGGAGCTGCCCCTGACCGTCAAGAATCTCTACTACGGCATCCTGTCCGGCAACCGGACCTACAGCTACGCCTACGATTTAAACGCGGAACTGGGAGCGGACGGCCTGCTCCGCTGCACCATCTCCTACATGCCCTACCGCACCGGGGACTACCCGGAGGGGTTCCAGGGGACGGAGGTGGACTCCCTGGCCGGCCTGGTGCAGGCGGCGCGGAATGGATTGGCGCAGGAGAGTATTCCCATCCGCATCACCGATTCGGAATTGGTGGTAGATCATATGAACAAGGCCCTCCAGCAGGTGGGCGGGAGCTACCTCCTCTGCCGGCTCAGCCGGGACGGGACGGCCGTCACGGTGACGCCCCAGGGCGGGCTGACCCACCAGCAGGCCCTGGAGCGGCTGGCGGAGCTGGACACCCTGGCGAAGCAGATTTATGGGGAGACGGTCACCCCTGAGATGGGGCAGCGGGAGCAGGCGGAGGCCCTGTATGCCTACCTGACCGAGCATGTGCGCTATGACTTCCGCTACTACGGGGCGCCGGGCGAGATGCCCTACGACTCCATCACCGCCTACGGGGCCCTCCACGACGGCCTGGCCATCTGCGGGGGCTATGCCCAGGCCTTTCAGCTGCTGCTGGAGCAGGCGGGCATCCCCTGCGTCACCGTCAGCGGTCAGCTGGGGGCGGAAAACCACATGTGGGACCTGGCCCGGATCGACGGGCAGTGGCTCTACTTCGACCCCACCAGCGACCGGGGGCGGGCCGCCTACGGCTTCCAGTGCTTCGGCGTGGAGGCCGGGAGCCTGGAGGGGCACACCTGGGACCAGGCCTGGGCCGCCGCCCTGGCCGAGGGCCTGTTCCCCACCCCGGAACAGACTGAGCCGTCCATGTGAAAATAGACAAATCTTTCCGAGGGACCGGGGCGGAATCGGGGCGAAAATGAGCTTGACAAATGGGCGGGGGCCCACTATAATCTTGCCCGCAAATCCTGTTTGAGGGATCGGACGCGGCGGCCGCCACCCATTTTTCTTCCAAAACTACTGCCCCAGGAGTACCGCCTTGCCATGAAAACCCGTTCTGCCGACAGTCTTTTTGATACAGAGAGCATTTGGGCCATCCTGCTGCGGATCGCGCCCCCTGTGATGCTGGCCCAGCTGATCCAGGCCATGTACAACATTGTGGACAGCTACTTTGTGGGCCAGTACTCCAACGACGGCCTGACCGCCCTGTCCATTATCTACCCGGTGCAGCTCATCGTCACCGCTATCGCGGTGGGGACCGGCGTGGGCGTCAACACCCTGATGTCCCATCTGGACGGGCGGGGGAAGCACCATACGGCGGACCGCGCCGCCGGGATGGGCACCGTGCTGGCCCTGCTCAGCTGGGCGGTGTTCGCCCTGCTCAGCGCCCTTCTGATGCGGCCCTTCGCCCTCTCCTCCACCGACACCCCCGCTGTGGCGGAGTACACCGTCACCTACGGCATGATCGTCTGCGTGGGCAGCCTCGGCGTATTTCTGGAGAGCAACTGGAGCAAGGTGCACCAGGCCCGGGGCAACATGCGCCTGCCCATGGCGGCCCAGATCGCCGGCGCCCTCACCAACATCGTGCTGGACCCCCTTCTGATCTTCGGGCTGGGGCCCATCCCGGAGCTGGGGGTGGCCGGGGCGGCCTACGCCACGGTGGCCGGTCAGGTGCTGGCGGCGGTAATCGTCTCCTCCGGATTCCGCAGGCCCCCGGCCCCCAAGCTGTTTCTGGCCTACGCGACCCGGATCTACCAGCTGGGCTACCCCTCCATCTTCATGCAGATGCTCTTTACCGTGTACATCATGGCCCTGAACCTGATCCTGGCGGGCTTCTCCGACGCGGCCGTCACCGTCCTGGGCCTGTACTACAAGGTCCAGTCCTTCTTCTTCATCCCCCTCAACGGCCTTCAGACCTGCATCGTCCCACTGCTGAGCTACACCTACGCCAAGGGGACCTACTCCCGCTGCCAGCGGGTGGTAAAGGACTCCATTGTGCTGGCCATGGTGTTCATGCTGGTGGGGATCGCCTGCTTTGAACTGATCCCGGCACAGCTTCTGGGGCTGTTCACCTCAGAGCCGGAGGTCTTTGCCATCGGGACCCACGCCTTCCACATCATCGGTCTGAGCTTTCTGCCCGCGGTGCTCTCCCTGATCTTCCCGGTGTTCTTCCAGGCCATCGGGGCGGCGCTGCCCAGCATTCTCCTCTCTCTGACCCGGCAGATCTTCTGCCTGATCCCTGTGTTCTGGTTCTTCTCCCGCATCGACCTGTCCTATGCCTGGTTTGCCTTCCCCATTGCGGAGGTCATAACCGGCACCCTCGGCTTGATTTTCTACGCCCGGCGCGTCCACATCTGGGGACGGCTGGAGCAGGCCGCGCAGACCGCCCGGCGCAAAGGAGCAGTTGTTATGAAAATGATCACGGCGATTATCAACAAGCGGGACAGCGGAGAGGTGTGCGCCGCCCTGACCGAGGCGGGCTACTACTTCACCCGCATGTCCTCCACGGGCGGCTTCCTCACCGGCGGGAACACCACCCTGCTCATCGGCACCCCGGAGGAGCGGGTGCCCCAGGCCATCTCCATCATCCGGGAGCACTGCTCCCGCCGGACGGAGAAGATCTCCTCCAATGTGCAGCTGGCCACGCCGTCCGCCCCCTACCCCACCGAGGTCACTATCCGATGTGACCCAGTTTGAAAAGATCTGATTTTCCATTCCCGCCCCCCTGCAAGCGCCGAAAACCGCTGGAATCCGGTGATTCCAGCGGTTTTTTCTCTGCCGCCTTGGAGTGCACCGCCTGCGCCTCATCCGGTCGGTTTCTGCCGAAAACCGCCGCCCCGCTCTTGCCATCGCCACCGTTCTCTGGTAAAGTAGAGGCGATGCTATCCGAAGGAGGCGGCCAACACGAAAAAACTGGTAAATTGGGGCTATGCCCTGGCTTTTTTGATATTTGCAATCGGGATCACCAACCTTGTGCGCCTCATCCCTCAGTCGGGGGACTCCCTGGTCTCTCTGGAGTGGGAGACCGGGGCCGTGGTGTCGGCCGACGGGAGCGAGCAGGCCTTTGACCCCGCCGGCCGGCTGCCGTCCCTGGAGGAGGGGGAATTTTACCGCTTCTCCCTCACCCTTCCGGAGGAGCGGGCGCGGGCGCAGCGGCTGACCTTTGGGGCAGAAGGCCTGGAACTCACCGTCTATCTGGACGGAGAGCCGGTGTGGTATTCCCTCACAGCCGCCTGGATGGACGGCGCCAGACTGGCGCCGTTGCAGCTCCTGCTGCCCGCCGGAGGGGGCGAGACCCTGACTATGGTCCTGCGCCCCACCGCCGAGTCCACCGCCGTTCTGCCCCCTGTGCTCCGCTTTCCGGTCCCCAGCGGCTACGGACTTCCGGCAGAGATGTCCTCCCGGATTTTGGTCCTGTTCTGGGGTCTGTTTCTGATGAACATGGCCCGGGGTACCACGAATCGGAAGCTGCTGCTGCCGCTGCTGGCAGTCGCCCTGCGCACCCTTCAGCAGATTGCCATCCGGTACCAGGGGGACAACCTGCCCCATGCGGTCCTGTCCGCCCTGGCCTCCGATTGGATGGTGATTCTGTCCGCCCTGGCCATGGTGCTCTACCTGGCGCTCCAGCGGCGGAGCTTCTGGAGGGCCTTCGGGATCTTCACCGCCGTCTGCATGGGGGGTCTGCTTGCCCTCTCCGCCTTCTCGGCATTCCAGAACCACACATGGTCCGGCACCCTTGTGGGCGCTGCGGTCGTTCTGTTCCGGAGGGGCAACGTGGTGGGCCTGATCTACTGGGCCACCCTGTGGCTGATCGTAGCCAGCGCCCTGCTGGCCGCCTGGGATCTGGTCTGCTCCATTCTCCGCACCCAGCGGGAGTCCCAGGCGCTCGCCCTGCGCCACGAGTTCAAGCACCGCCTGCTGGCCATCGACTCCATGCTCCAGGCCCGGGACCTGGAGGGGCTGGAGCGGTGCGTGGACGACTGGAACCTCTCCCCTTCTGTACAGCAGCAACCTCGTGGTCAACGCCATCCTCCAGGACGCCGCCAGGCGGGCCCGCGCCGCAGGCGTGTCCTTCCGGGTCACCGCCCTCGTCCCCGAGGAGCTGCCCTTCCCCGACGAGGACCTGTGCGCCCTGCTGATGAATCTGCTGGACAACGCGCTGGAGGGGGCCGCACGCACCCCGGAGGGCCGGGAGCGGTCCATTCTCTTCCGGGCCCGTATCTTCAAGGGGTTCCTGGTCCTGCGGTGTGAAAACACCTTTGACGGCTACGTAAAGACGGACGGACAGGGACATCTGCTCACCATCAAGGATGAGCCCTCATCCCACGGCTTCGGCATGGCCCAGATGCGCTCCGTGGCCCAAAAGTACCACGCCCGGCTGGATGTGGACTACACCGGCCAGCGCTTCACGGTACAGACCGCCCTGCAGCTGCCCGACGCGGCGTGACTTCCGCCGCCCCCTCGAACTCCCCCGCCCAGACTCAGACGGATTTTGTTTTACACGGGTTTTTCGACAAACTGCAAAGGCCCCAGGCGCGCCCTCCGGCGCGCCTGGGGCCTTTTTTCCGCCCTTGGACTTTGCGGTACCGTGGGATGATTCGCCGGGGGCTTTCCGTCCCTCCTGCCCCCGCGCAGGAGCCGCCAGGGTCCTCCCCGTCCGCACCGCCCCCTCCCCCACGGGCCACCCATGCCGGATGCCCGGACACCTCCGCGTCCAGACGCAAAAAAATCCCGCCCCGCTTACGCGGGACGGGATTTTGTAAACAGGGGATCTGAATTAGTGGAACATATCCACAAACAGATTGATGTTGAAGGTGATGAGCACCGCATTGAAGAAGTCGATGAACATACCGCCAACCATGGGGATGGCGAAGTAGGCGACCGGAGCAGGGCCATACTTCTTGGTGACCACCTGCATGTTGGCCATGGCGTTGGAAGTCGCGCCCATGGCGAAGCCGATGAAGCCAGCGGACATGACGGCGGCCTCGTAGTCGCGGCCCATGACGTTGAACACCACGAAGTAGGAGAAGATGACCATGACCACGCACTGCAGAATCAAGCAGACGATCATGGGCAGAGCCAGGTCGACCAGCTCCCACAGCTTCAGGCTGGACAGAGCCAGAGCCAGGAAGATGGACAGGAACATGTTGCCCATGGTGTCGATCTCCTGGTCGGGATACTCCACCTTCACAGCGATCATCACGTTGCGGATGACCACGGCGGTGAGCATGGCGCCGATGTAGGAGGGGAAGGTCAGACCGGTCAGGTCGGTCAGCCACACGCTGATCTGAGCGCCGATGCCCAGAGCGGCCAGCAGGAGCATGAAGCCCTTGACGAAGCGGGGGCTGGCGGAGGTGAAGGACTCATCCTCGCCGGCGACCTCGCCACTCTCGGAGATATGGCCCTCAGTGGAGTGCAGGTTGTGCTTGACGATCAGGCTGCGGGCCACCGGGCCGCCCATCAGGGAGCCGGAGACCAGGCCGAAGGTGGCGGCCGCCAGAGCGGCCACGTCGGCGCCGGCAGGAGCGCCGGCCTTTACCAGCTCAGGACCGTAGGCCGCGGCAGTGGCGGGGCCGCCGATCAGGGCGGTGGAGCCGATGCCGATGCCGATGAGGGGGTCCTGATCAAAGGCCAGCATGATGCCGCCGCCCAGAGCATTCTGGATGGGGATCATGATGATGGACAGAACCAGGACCAAAACCACGGACTTGCCGCCGCGGAGCAGAGCGGGGATGCTGACGGTGAAGCCGACGGTGGTGAAGAACAGGTTCTGGAACACCGTCTGCAGAGTGCCGTCAAAGGTGATGCTGGCCACGCCGCTGACGGTCAGGATGCAGTTGATGATCGAGAACAGCAGGCCGCCCACCAGGGGAGCGGGGATACAATAGCGGTTCAGGACGCTCACCTTGTCGGTGATGACGCCGCCGATCCAGAACAGAACAGCACCAAGCGCTACGGCATGGTACATATTAAGGCTAATTTCCATCATAGTGATATCTACCTTCTTCCCATATCCTTGCTAAATTGTTAGATCCGATACACAAAATTGCATAGGAATTGGCTCGAGCTTATGTCGACTTTACCACAAATTTCACAGGAGGGGAAGGGCCTGCGTGTTAAGATTTTCGCAAAATCCGTTAAGAAACCGTTAAGATTACATTTTCCTTCAAAAAGTTACAGGAAGTTACGAGAAAATCACCGGGAAATTCCGGCGATTTTGCGGAAACCTGCCGGATGCCGCGGTGAAAAAAGCGGCCGGAAAACCAAATTTTTGTTGGTTTTCCGGCCGGGTGTTAAGAAAGTATGAAGAAATTGTGTCCGCCTCAGCCTCGGTTCTGGGCCTCCACCAGACGCACGCCGCAGTACTTCTCCCGCAGCTTGGGCTTCTCGATTTTTCCAGTGGGGTTCCGGGGGACGGGGGCGAAGATGATCCGCCGGGGCCGCTTGTACCGGGGCAGATCGGTGCAGAACTGGTTGATCTCGCTCTCGGTGCAGGTCATGCCCTCCTTCACCTGGATAATGGCGGCGGCGATCTCCCCCAGCCGCGGGTCGGGCAGGCCGATGACCGCCACGTCGTGGACCTTGGGGTAGGCGGAGAGGAAGTCCTCGATCTGGACGGGGTACAGGTTCTCGCCGCCGGAGATGATCACGTCCTTCTTCCGGTCCACCAGGAAGTAGAAGCCGTCCTCGTCCTGCTTGGCCATGTCCCCGGTGTGGAGCCAGCCGTCCTTGAGCACCTCGGCGGTGGCCTCCGGGTCGTGGTAGTAGCAGGTCATGACGCCGGGGCCCTGGACGCACAGCTCGCCCACCTCCCCGAACTCCACGGGGACGTCGTTCTCGTCCACGATCTTCACCTTCCAGCCGTAGCCGGGCACGCCGATGGCCCCCACCTTGTGGATGTGGTCCATCCCCAGATGGACGCACCCCGGGCCGGTGGACTCGGAGAGGCCGTAGTTGGTGTCGTACTTGTGGTGGGGGAAATACTTCATCCAGTGGCGGATGAGGGAGGGGGGCACCGGCTGGGCGCCGATGTGCATCAGCCGCCACTGGGACAGCTGGTAGTTCTCGATCTTCAGGTCCCCCCGGTCCAGGGCGGCCAGGATATCCTGACACCAGGGCACCAGCAGCCACACGATGGTGCACTTCTCCCCGGACACCGCGTCAAAGATGGCCTGGGGGGAGTTGCCCTTCAGCAGCACCGCCCGGCTTCCGGTGAACAGGGAGCCGAACCAGTGCATCTTGGCCCCCGTGTGGTACAGGGGCGGGATGCACAGGAACACGTCCTCGTGCTTGGTCTCGTGGTGGATGGCCTCCATCCGGGCGGACTGGAGCAGGCACTGGTGCCGCAGCAGGATGGCCTTGGGGAAGCCGGTGGTGCCGGAGGAGTAGTAGATGGCCGCGTCGTCCTCGTCGTCCACCAGCACCTTGGGGGCGGCGGAGGAGCAGTTGGCGGTGGCCCGGTGGTAGTCCTCGGCGAAGGAGGGGCAGGTGTCCCCCACGAAGAACAGCAGCATCTGGCTGGAGATCTTGGGGACGATGTCCTCCACCCGGCCGATGAACTCCGGGCCGAAGAACAGCACGTCCACATCCGCCTTTTTCAGGCAGTAATCGATCTCCTGGGCAGTATATCGGAAGTTCAGGGGGACGGCCACCGCCCCCGCCTTCAAAATTCCAAAGTAGATGGGCAGCCACTCCAGGCAGTTCATCAGCAGAATGGCCACCTTCTGGCCCTTCTGAATCCCCCGGCCCAGCAGCAGGTTGGCCACCCGGTTGGCCTTCTCGTCAAAGACGGACCAGGTGATCTCCCGGCGGTAGGGGGCGGTGGAGGTGGGCTGAATGAGGGCGTACTCCTTCCAGGTGACCCGCTGGGTCTCCTGAACCTCGGGGTTGATCTCCACCAGGGCGATCTCGTCCCCGTAGAGCTTGCTGTTGCGCTCCAGCAAATCGGTGATAGGCATCTTATGTCGGTCCTTTCCCAAGGGGGGCTGGCCCCCCGTTACTGATACTTCAATGGTTTCAACCTTTAAATCGTTGAAGTATCATAACCCATTTTTCGCCCTTTGTCAAGAGGTTCCTGCCCCTCCGGGTCAAGAGGTTCCTGCCCCTCCGGGACAAAAACAGGGCGGACCGCCTGGTTCAGCTCAGCAGCAGGTCCAGGTCCGCCACATCCAGCCCCGGCTGGAGGGCTAAGCTGATACCATAGCCGATGACTTTGGCCAGATCGTCCACCTGGCTGTCGATGTCCTTGGGGGTGACCAACAGGTCCCGCCCCTCTCCCAGAGGGGGCAGCTCCTCCTGCCCCAGCAGGTCGGCGGCCAGGGTGGACGCGTCCACTACCGTGGGCACCCCCACCGCCAGCACCGGCACCCCCAGGGAGGCCCGGTCCAGGGCCCACCGGTGGTTGCCCACCCCGGAGCCGGGGGCGATCCCCGTGTCGGACAGCTGCACCGTCCGGCACAGCCTCTTCAGGGACCGGGAGGCCAGGGCGTCCACCGCCACCACACAGGCGGGCTTCAACCTCCGGCACACCGCCTGGACCAGTTCCCCGCTCTCCATCCCCGTGGTGCCCAGCACCCCGGCGGACAGGGAGGCCACCGGCCGGAAGGCCCCGAAGTGCTCGGGGATCTGCTCCACCAGGTGGCGGGTCACCAGGGTGTGCTCGTGGACCTTGGGGCCGATGGCGTCGGGGGTGATGGCCCGGTTGCCCAGCCCCACCACCAGCGCCAGCCCCCGGCCGGGCACCCCGTCCATGAGCCGGGCCAGCTCTCCCCCCACCGCCCGGGCCGCCCTGGGAAAGGCGTCCTCCTCCCGGCGGGCCAGGCCGTCCATGGTGAGGGTCACATACCGCCCCGCCGGCTTGCCCAGGGCCTCCTCCCCCCGCTCGTCCAGGATGCGCACCGTCTCCGTCAAAAATCCCTCCCGGGTCTCCGTGAAGGCCTCCACCCCCTCCAGCCTGGCGGTCTGCCGGGCGCTCTCCTCCCACAGCTCCTTGGCCTCCAGGGCCAGATCGGTCCTCCGCTGGCGCATATGGGTCTCCTCCTTATATAATTTGTGCGCCCCTCCCCCGCCGGGTCCCGCCCGGACTCCGGCCGCTCCCCGGGGGCAGGCGCCTGCTCTCCTTAGTCTGTCCGCCGCCCGGCGGATTTTTGCACAGGAGAACAAGAAAAACCTTTTTCGAATTTTCTGAAAAAAACAGTTGCTTTTTCCAGGTCTCAATGTTATAATACATATCCGCACAGAGTTTCGATGCTCAAATCATACTTTATTTTAAAATCGGAGGAGGTGTTTGGTTTGCCGAATATCAAGTCTGCCAAGAAGCGTGTCCTGGTATCCCAGACCAAGGCCATGCAGAACAAGGCCGCGAAGTCCGCGCTGAAGACCGAGATCAAGAAGTTTGAGGCCGCGGTGGCGGAAGGCAACCGCAGCGAGGCCGATGTCGCTTACAAGGTGGCGGTCAAGGCGGTGGACAAGGCTGCCGCGAAGGGCCTGCTGCACAAGAACAATGCCGCCCACAAGAAGAGCAGCATGACCATCAAGCTGAGCAAGCTGGCCTGAGTTTCTATTTGTAGGCAAGGTACAAGCCGTCTGCGTTGCAGGCGGCTTTTTGCTTTTCTCCCAAAACCGCCCGAATTTTCTCCCCTTCCCTGCTATCCTTGATTCTGGCCCCACCACTTTGGAGAGGAGGTCCCTGCCATGCGCGGAGCGTTTTTCCATCTGCCCCCGGTGCTCTTTGTCCGGGATATGGTCCAGGCCTACGGCCGTCTGGGGGTGTCCCGGGCCGCCGCCTCCCTGGCCTATTTTTTGATTTTGACCCTCTTTCCCCTGCTTGTGTGCGTCAACTTCTTCATCGGCCTGCTGGAGCTGGACCCGGAGGCGGTGTTCTCCGCCCTGGACTCCCTTCTGCCCCGAGAGAGTCTGTCCATCATTCTGGACTACCTGACCTATGTCTCGGGCATCCCCCAGAGCCAGTCCACCCCCCTGCTCCTAGCCAGCCTGTTCACCATCCTGCTCTCCGCCTCGGCGGGGCTGCGCACCCTGCTGAAAACCATGGACGAGCTCTATCAGGTCCGCCATGTCAGCAGTCTGCGCCGGGTAGTTGTCAGCGTGGTGCTCTCCATCCTCTTCCTGCTGACCATCTACCTGTCCATTGTGGTCATCTTCACCGGGGATTGGTTTTTCCAGCTGCTGGAGGCCCGCCTGCCCTCTCCCCTGGCCGAGCTGATCCCCCTGCGGCTGCTGTCACAGCTGTGGGGCTGGCTGCGCTACCTGCTGCTGTTCTTCTGCGTGCTGCTGCTGGTGCTGGCGGTGTACCGCATGGGCACGCCGCCCCCTCTCCGCCGGGAGAAAAAGGTCCTGCGCCTCACCGCCCTCCTCTCCGCCGGGGCCCTGGTGGCCTGCTCGGTGCTGTTCTCCTGGTTCATCGGCATGTCCTCCCGGTACTCCCTGGTGTACGGCTCCCTGGCCTCCTTGATCATCCTGCTGGTGTGGCTCTACTTCTGCGGAAACATCCTCCTGGTGGGGGCGGTGGCCGGCCGGGTGTGGTTCCATCGGCGGGATGGGAGCTGATTGGCCTCCAGAGCCGCAATTTTTTGGAAAAACAAGAAAATTCCCTTGACATTTCCCCAAAATCTTATATAATAGTTAAGCCTGTTTCCAGATACAAACGGGCACATCCCTTGCTCCCGGCTGTTCCGGGGGCCATAAGACCATAAGGAGGTGCAATGACAATGGCAAAGATCAATGCAAACTACGAGGCGCTGTATATCCTGGACCCCTCTCTGAGCGAGGAGCAGATTGCCGCCCTGGTGGCCCGGTTCCAGTCCGTGGTGGAAGCCAACGGCACTGTCTCCGAGGTGAACGAGTGGGGCAAGCGCCGTCTGGCCTACCCCATCAACGACCTGATGGAGGGCTACTATGTGCTGATGACCTTCAACGCCGCCGCGGCCATCCCCGCTGAGCTGGACCGTATCTTCCGGATCACCGACGGCGTGATGCGTTCCCTGATCGTCTGCAAGGACCAGTAAGGAGAGGGCACAGCTATGCTCAACAAGATTTTCCTGATGGGCCGTCTGGCCCGTGACCCGGAGCTCCGCCGGACCCAGACCGGGACCCCTGTGGCCTCGTTCCGTCTGGCTGTGGACCGGGACTTCAAGGATCGCAACACCGGCGAGCGGGCCACCGACTGGATCGACGTGGTGGCCTGGCGCCAGACCGCCGAGTTTGTCAGCCGCTATTTCACCAAGGGCCGCATGGCCGTGGTGGAGGGCCGGCTGCAAATCCGCGACTGGACCGACAAAGACGGCAACAAGCGCACCACCGCCGAGGTGGTGGCCGACCAGGTCTACTTTGGCGACTCCAAGCGGGACGGCGACGGCGGAGGCTATGGCAATTCCGGCTATTCCTCCGGCGGCTACTCGGGCGGAGGATATGCTTCCTCCGGCGGTTATTCCGCCCCGGCCGCGCCCGCGGCACCCTCCGGCTTTGGCGCCCCTGCGGGCGGCGACCAGTTTGCCGAGCTCTCTGACGACGACGGCGAGCTGCCGTTTTAACTTTGACCGTATCTGGTCGTAAAAGGAGGTTTCTCTCATGGCTATGGAACGTGATAACCGCGCCCCCCGCGGCCGCAAGCGCCGTAAGGTCTGCGCCTTCTGCGTGGACAAGGTGGAGTGCATCGACTACAAGGACGCCGCCAAGCTGCGCCGCTACACCTCTGAGCGGGGCAAGATCCTGCCCCGGCGCACCACCGGCACCTGCGCCATGCATCAGCGTCAGCTGACCGAGGCCATCAAGCGCGCCCGCCAGGTCGCCCTGCTGCCCTACGTCACCGACTGATCTGCGCCGTAGATTTTTTATCTGACTGCAACGGGAGTCCGCTCAGCGGACTCCCGTTCTTTTTTACCGGCTGCGCACCCATCACCTCTCCCGGCACGCCAAAAGCCCGCACGGAATTTCCGTGCGGGCTTTCATCATGTCGAAAACTTGTGCAGAAGAAAATCCGCCTGAGACAGTGCGGGGGAGCTCGAGGGGGCAGCCGCCCGCCTCGAATGGGATCAAATGCTCTGGAAGCCTTGCTGTGCAAGGCTTCCGGCGAGCGAAGCGAGGACTTTTGCGCCGAACGGCGGCGCAAAAGTAATGGCATTTTTGCAGGCTGTCGGAAAAGTCCTTTGGACTTTTTCGACAGCCTGGAGCCCGCACGGAAATCCGTGCGGGCTCGCTTTTTCAACCGGCGCCTCAGGCGGCCTTGCCCAAGGTCTTCTGGCTGCCGGTGTGATAGATGGGCTTCCACTCCACCTTCTGGACCAGAGCGGCCAGGGAGATGGGGATGTAGGTAAACATGAAAATGGGGAAGGTAAAGACGTACAGGATCTTCTTGTAATTGGGGATCTGGATCTGCTTCCACTCGCACAGGACGGTGAGCAGGCCGTACAGGAGCAGGCCCAGATAGAAGCTGCACACAGTGGACACCAGGAAGCTGCCGGCCACGTCAAAGATCCCGCGGATGATGTACATGGGCTGCCCCAGGCAGGCGAAGCACATCACCAGGTTGAAGGCGATGGTCACCAGGGTGAGCAGCATGCCGGGGGCCACGGTCATGAACATGTCGTAGCAGGACCAGCTCTTCCGGGTAGGCTTCTGGCAGAAGCCCTTAACCAGCCGAGCGCCATACTTGGCGTCCACCTGGTAAAAGCCCTTGGACCACCGCAGCCGCTGGTCCCAGGACTGTTGGAAGGTGGTGGGCTGCTCGTCATAGATGACCGCCTTGTCACAGTAGCCGATGCGGCGGCCGTTCAGGGCACAGCCCACGGAGAACTCGATGTCCTCGGTGAGCAGGTGGTAGGGCCAGCCCTTGTTCTCCCGAATCACGTCGGCGGAGATCAGGAAGCCGGTGCCCGACACGTGGCAGTTGGTGCCCAGGAGCATCCGGGGGAAGTTGAGGAAGCGGGCCTCCCGCAAGAACCAGATGGCGTATCCGGCGGAGATCCAGTTGACCCCGAAGTTCCGGGAGTTGCGGTAGCAGGTAATGGCCCCGTAGCCGCCCTGGTCGTAGACCTTGTTCATCTCCAGCACGAAGTTGGGGTCCACCAGATTGTCCGCGTCAAAGATAAAATAGGCGTCGTACTGGTCCCGGCCCTCCCGGGCCAGGGTGCGGAACAGGAAGTTCAGGGCGTAGCCCTTGCCCTTCTTGTTCTGATTGAACCGCTCGTAGACGATGGCCCCCGCCCGGCGGGACACCAGGGCGGTGTCGTCGGTGCAGTTGTCGGCCACCACATATACGTCCAGAAGGTGGGCGGGGTAATTTTGCTGCTTCAAGCTTTGAATCAGTTCTCCGATGACCCCCGCCTCATTTCGGGCGGAGATCACGGCGGCGTAGCGGTGGTACCGGGCGGCCTCCGGCTGTTTCCAGCGGCGGCGCTTCACCAGGCCCATCACCAGATAGACCAGCTGATAAAAGTAGGCCACGGTGAACAGAACAGCTAGGAATAGGTTGAAGGACTCAACCAATCGAATCATATCCATAAAAATCACCTTTAAGTTTGTTGTTGGAACAAAGGGCGCAGCATGCTCCCGCTGCGTGAACACTATCATAGCACGCTTTTTAAATATTACAAGATTATTTCCTTACTCTTAATGAAAAGTTAAGAGAATATTCATAATTTTCCTCCGCTAAAGTAACAAAATTAACGCATTTTTGGCATTTCTGAAACTAAACTTGTGTATTTTCCCAATGGCCCGAAAACCGTTCCCTTAAAAATCCGCTCCATATATTTAATATTTTTGTAACAAGTTGAGGAAAATGTGAAGTCCCGGCAGGCGTGCTTCCCCTCCCCCTCCCCGGAGAAAAATTTTGTGCTCCCGCAACATTTTCCCCTCTGAATGCGTCAGGCCGGGCGGAGGGAGAGAAGGGGGCGCCTCTTCTTTCCCGGTACGGGTCTGGCGCCGCCGCCTGTTTTATGGTACAATAGCGGCATCAAACAATTCCGGCCCTGGGCCGTCTTGGAGGGAATCCCATGTCCTGCAAAGAGGAATTTATTGAAATTTTCAAAGAGAAGATCACCCGCCCCGGGGCGGACGCCCTGCTGAACTACCTGGAGCGGGGCGGACGCCCTGCTGAACTACCTGGAGAACAAGAGCGACTTCTTCACCGCCCCCGCCTCCGCCCGGTACCACCTGGCCTGTGAGGGGGGCCTGTGCGAGCACAGCCTGAACGTGTACCACTGTCTGGTGGACTACCTCCAGCGGGAGCGGGTCCAGGAGCTGTACGGCCTGGAGTACAGCGAGGAGAGCGTGGCCGTGGTGTCCCTCCTCCACGACGTGTGCAAGGTGGGCTGCTATAAAAAGGGCTTCCGCAACGTGAAAAACGACGCCACGGGGCAGTGGGAGCGGGTGCCCACCTACACCTTCGACGACCCCCTGCCCTACGGCCACGGGGAGAAGTCGGTGTACATCGTCAACGGCTTCATCCGCCTCACCCGGGAGGAGGCCATGTCCATCCGCTGGCACATGGGCTTCTCCGGCACCGAGGACCCCCGCACCGTTGGCCAGGCCCTTCAGAAATACCCCCTGGCCTTCGCCCTGGCCACCGCCGACATGGAGGCCAGCTACTTCCTGGAGGGGGACCAGTGACGGCGCCGTCCTCTCCCCCAGCCATTGGAAAGCCCGCGGCAAAAAAATTCACAATGTTCCGGTTGAAAATCGGGGCGTGATATGGTAAAGTTAGTATATCAACGAGGGACCTTGGTCCCTGGTAACATCCATTAAGGAGTGATTCACATGATTCGAGTCATCATGGGTAAAAAGGGCACTGGCAAGACCAAGCAGATGATCGACATGATTAATATCCATTATCAGATCCGGCTGGTGGACTCCAGCGAGTACGACGTGGCCAATTTCACCGCCCTGAAGGGCTTTATCTCCGGCCTGCACGCCGGCAACTACGACATCACCCACATCTTCATCGACAGCCTGACCAAGATCGTCCCCACCGACGGCTACAACGATGTGGAGGATTTCCTGAACTGGCTCAACAACTTCGGCGAGAAGAACGGCATCAAGTTCACCATCACTATCAGCGACGAGCCCGACCTGGCCCCCGAGGGCATCAAGCAGTATTTCTGATTCCCATAAAAAGAAAGCGTCCGCCTCTCAACAGAGGCGGACGCTTTTATGTGTCCTGTTTTTTGGACTGTATTCGTATTTTTCCCCCACGCCCCCTTGACATCTGGGGAAATGGGGGGTATCATTGTGCTATGGACTCGAACATACGTTCTACTATATGGGCCAGATCCGCACACTCCGCGCCGCCAGACAGCCGAAGGCGGAGCGATTTTTCCACAGGGCGGGGAAAATTTGTGGACTGCCGCACCGGTGGACGGCTGCCCGGCACGCTCCCCTAGCGGCGGCAGTGTTCCACGCCTCAGCCAGAGGCACGCCCCCAGGCTCAGCGGAGGAAAAGAAAACCGGAGCCCAGCGCAGCGGGTCCGGTTTGGAAAGGAGGAGCCGCGTCGTGCGCGCGCTCGGACTTTTAAAAAAAAGTCGGAGCAAAGCGAACTTTGCTCCGACTTGGTGGAGGAGGGTGGATTCGAACCACCGAAGCGAAACGCAACAGATTTACAGTCTGCCCCCTTTGGCCACTCGGGAACTCCTCCATATGGAATTGTGGAGCTGGTGGACGGATTCGAACCCCCGACCTGCTGATTACAAATCAGCTGCTCTACCGGCTGAGCTACACCAGCAACTCAAGAGTGCTGTCCAACAGCAGGTGTTATTCTACCAGAAAGTGCACACCTTGTCAACAACTTTTTTCAAATTTTTCTTTTTTCTTTTTTTGCCTCTCATCCGGCCTCTCCGCCCGTCTCCACTCCGGCGGGGCGGCCGTCTATTCCAAAGCAAAGGAGGTGGTGCGCCACGAGAATGTTAGGGATCTCCGGCCTGCTCCCTCCCCTGCGGGACGTGCAGCTGGCGGCTCCAGCCGCCCTGTGCCCCCTGTGCGGGGAGGAGCAGTACCGGGGGGACCGGATGCTCCGGCGGGGCGGGCAGCTGGTGTGCGTGCGGTGCGCGAACCGGCAGCGTCCCGACCGGCGGAGAAAGGAAAAGGAGGAGAGGGAACCATGACCTTATTGGAATTATCGGTGGAGTACCGGGCCCACGCCCGGGCGCTGGACTTCCGCATCTGCCAGCTTCAGGCGGTGCTGGAGCGCACCGAAAATGAGGATCAGCGCCTCATGCTCAATGAGCGCATCCATATGCTGTCCACCATGCTGCGGGAGGCCCGGGAGCTGGCCGTCCTCACCGAGCGCTACTACGAGAGGGGGTACCGCCGCAATGCCAAATACACGCTATAGAAGGGGGCGGCACTACGCCGCGGACATGGCGGTCTACTCCCGGCAGATGGCCGGGGACAACAGCCGGGAGCTGAGCCGGCTCAAGCGAAACCTGATCCGCGCCCTTCAGGAGGACGTGACCGAGAAGCAGCGCACCGTGCTGCTCCTCTACTACGCCGAGGGGTACAACATGCGGGAGATCGGAGAGAAGCTGGGGGTGGACAAGTCCACCATCTCCCGCACCATCAAGCGGGGGGAGCGGCGGCTCCAGCGCTGCCTGCGCTACGGGGCGGAGGCCTATCTCCGCAGCATGCCTTGAAGTGAAACGCACGGCCGCAGAAGCGGCCGTGCGTTTTTCACTTTCAGTCCATGGGGCCAAAGGTATCAAAGGGGAAGACGGAGAAGAACGCCTTGCCCAGCACATAGTCCTCGTCGATGCAGCCGATGCGGCTGTCCCGGCTGTCGTCGGAGTCGTTCCGGTTGTCCCCCATCACAAAGATGGAGCCCTCGGGCACCTCGATGTGGGTCTGGGCCCGGTACGGGTCGGTCTGGCTCACATCCAGCATCGCTTCCTTGATGTAGGGCTCGTCCAGCCGCTCTCCATCCACATAGACGCTGTTGGTGGCATAGTCGATGTCCACCGTCTGTCCGCCGGTGGCGATGACCCGCTTGACGATGGCCACACCGCCCAGGTGCTCCACTGTGGTCTTGTTCAGCACCACAATGTCCCCCTGCTCGGGCTCATAGCCCAGGGACTGGACCAGCAGCAGCTGTCCGTCGTGCAGGGTGTTCTCCATGGATTCGCCATCCACCCGGGTGAGCCGCCCGAAGAAGGTGAACACGATCACCAGGCACACCAGGGCGGTGGTCAGGGCGTTGAGCCAGTAAAACACGTCCTCCGGGGGCTTCTTCTCCTGCTCCTCCGGGGCGTTTTCCCCCTCCGGCGCGGTCCCGTTCTCCGGGCTCTCCTGGGGCTGGGGGACGGGCTGCTCCTCGGGCTGTTGGTTAAATTCAAATGCTTCCGACATGGGTCTACCTCCTGTGAGGGATGCGATTTTTTTATTATACCCGCTCCCGGCGGAAAATGCAACCTCTGAAGGTCCCTCCCTTGCGGCGCGGGCGCGGATGAGGTATAATCAATCCAGCACAGAAAGGAGCCGCGGCTATGAAGATCATCGACGCACATCTGCACCTCTTTCCCTCCGAGCCCGGGACCGACGCCATGGCGGAGGCGGTGGGCCATGTGAACTCCGTGGACCACCTGCGGCAGGTCTACGGGGAGCTGAACATGGTCCACGGGGTGGTCATGGGCAACCGGAGCCTGGAGGTGGGCTTCCACCACTACCCCCGGGACCTGTTCCACTACTGCGTGGGGCTGGACAGCCTGGTGCTGGGGAGAGGGGAGACCATTCCAGAGGACCTGCCCGACCAGGTGGAGGAGCACCTGAAGCGGGAGGAGTGCTGCGGCGTGAAGCTCTACCCGGGCTACAACAAGATCTGGCTCACCGACCCCATCTACGACCCCATCTACCGTCTGGCGGAGAAGTACGACAAGCCGGTGGCCGTCCACATGGGCCTCACCGCCTACTCCCGGGCCTATCTGAAGTACAGCCACCCCCTGGCCCTGGACGAGGCGGCGGCGGACCACCGCCGCACCCGGTTCGTCATGTGCCACTTCGGCAACCCCTTCCTCCAGGAGGCGGCCGCCGTGCTGGAGAAAAACCGGAACGTGTCCACCGACCTGTCCGGCCTGCTGGAGGGCCGGGTGGACCTGGACGTGTACTTCCAGGAGCGGGCGGGCTATGCGGAGCTGCTGCGCACCTGGCTGAACTACCTGGGCTGCTGGGACCGGGTGATGTACGGCACCGACTGGCCCATCGTCAATCTGGGGGAGTACATCGGATACATCCAGCGCATCGTGCCGGAGCGATACTGGGAACCGGTCTTTTATGACAACGCCAACCGCATCTACCGCCTGGGACTGTGAGCCCCGGAGAAAAACATGCCAGAGAGAGGAGAATGCCTATGCTGCCCCAGGACCCTGTGATTTTGCTCAGCGTGGTCAACGCCCGGCTCCGGGACCTGTACCCCGACCTGGACGAGCTGTGCCACAGCGAAAACGCCGACCGCGCCCAGCTGGAGGAGAAGCTGGCCGCCATCGACTACCACTATAACCCGGAGCGCAATCAATTTCTATAAAGACATCGGGAGGGCAGACAGGTGCCCTCCCGATTCTTTTATGCGCTGCCCAGGCGCTCGGCCGCCGTCTCCAGCATGTTTTCCGCCAGAATGCCGTAGCCCCGGGTGGGGTCGTTCACCAGCACATGGGTCACCGCCCCCACCAGCCTGCCGTTCTGGAGAATGGGGCTGCCCGACATACCCTGGACGATGCCGCCGGTGGCCTCCAGCAGCCGCTGGTCGGTCACCCGGAGCATCAGGTTCCGGCTGTCCCCGGCGTTCTCCGGGTACAGGTGGGTGATCTCCACCTCATACTCCTCCACCGTGTCCCCGGCAATGTTGGAGAGAATGGTGGCCCTGCCCGTCTGGACCTGGTCCCGGCCGGCCACCTCCACCGGCTGGAGGTCCTGAGCCAGGGCCGCGTCCTCCAGCCGCCCGAAGATGCCCTGCTCCGTGTTGGCGTACAGGGTGCCCAGGTCGGCGGTGAGGTCAAAGTCCCCGTGGAGCTCCCCCGGCTCCCCGGCGGCCCCCTTCTTCACGTCGGAGACCGTGGCCCCCATGATGCTCCCCGTCTCCAGGGGCATGAGCTTGGCGGTGTCCACGTCGTTGATGCCGTGGCCCAGGGCGGCGAACACGCCGCTGTCCGGGTCATAGAAGGTCATGGTGCCGATGCCCGCCATGGAGTCCCGCAGCCACACCCCCAGCTGATAGGACCCCGCCGTGGTCTTCACCGCCTGGGCGGCCAGCTGGAGGGACTCCTCCCCCCGCTGGACCTGGAGGGTCATCTTCTCCCCCGGGTGCTGGGCCAGATGGTCCTGGACCTCCTCAATGGTGTCCACCTCGCTGCCGTCCATGTGGGTGATTACGTCCCCCGCCTTCAAGCCGCTGGTGCGCCCGGGGGACGCCGGGCCTTCCGGGGTGTCCAGGGAGGACAGCCCCACCACCAGCACACCGTCGGAGAAGAGCTTGATGCCCACCGCCCGGCCCAGGGGGATCACCGTGTCCCCCAGCTCCGCCTGGGCCGCGGCCGCCACCGCCTCCGGCCGGGACAGCTCCAGAGCCGCCGTGACCGCCGCAGCTCTGGCCCGGTCCCCGGTCAGGGCCATGGTGAGCAGCAGCCCCAGGGCCGCCGCCCCCGCCGCCGGCCCCAGAAGTCCGTGCCACGGCCGTTTTTTTGTTTCCTGTTCCAAAAAGGTTCCACCCCCCAGACAGCCGTCCCCCCTTCGGGAGCGGCCGCCGTCGTTTCAGCGGTCCGAAGCGGGCCGCCTTGGCTCAGTATGGACGGCCGGACCGGTCGGCACACCAGGGGGCTCCTTCCACGGCTTCCATGTGAGAGTCTGGAAAGCGGCCCGGCGGCGGGATTTGCAGATTTTCTCTGGAGAACGGCGCAAAAATAGGAGAAATCTGCCGGTTTTTCCGCAAAAAGCGAACAGGACCACCTCCCTGCCGGGAGGCGGTCCGATGTTCTCTCTTTTTCTCCGCCTTTCAGCGGCGGAGCACGGTCTCTGTTTTCTTTTTCAAAATACGGGTCCGCTTGAACCCTATTCTGCCCCGCTTTCACGCTCCTGATGCAGGCAGTTTATTCCAATTTTCAGCGCAACAGGGGCGAGCTGTCCCTCATACGCATTCCCTTTCCGCCCGCTGCGGTTCGTCCCCCCACAGTCCCAGCATACCACAGGCAGCTTGTCCTTTTTTGCATAATCAGCCGCCCGGGTGTACTTTTTTAAAACGACGGCCCAGAGGAAACTCCCTCCGGGCCGTCTGTCAATAAATTTGCCTCAGTTAACTGTCCAAAGCCACCCGCTCCACCCCGGGGGTGCGGGCCAGATAGGTCCCCTCCCGGCTCTGGCAGGTGAAAAAGAGAATCTGCTCCTCCCGGGAGAGCTCCACCAGCAGGTCCAGGGCCCGCTCCATGCGCTCCTGATCGAAGGCGGCCAGGGCGTCGTCCAGAATGAGGGGCACGTGGTGCTCCCGCAGGCACAGGTCGTACACCGCCAGGCGCACCGCCAGGTACACCTGGTCCACCGTCCCCTTGGACAAAAACAGGGACCGTCGGGGGAGCACATCCCCCGCCCCGGCGGCGGAGGCCTCCAGCTCCCGGTTCAGGGAGAGGCTGGTGTACTTCTCCCCGGTGAGCCGAGTCAGGTACTCCCCCGCACGGCGGTTGAGCTCCGGGGAGAAGCGCTCCTGGAGCTGGGCGTTGGCCTCCTTCAGGGCGGTCAGAGCGGTGGAGATGGCCTGGTACTCCTGGCTGCGCCGCTCCAGCTCCCCCTCCAGCTCCTCCTGGCGGGCGGCCAGGGCGGCGGGGTCCCCCACCGCCTTCTGACGGCCCAGGGCCATGCTCAGGGCCCGGCCGGTGCGCTCCAGGTCGGCCTGGGCGGTGCCCAGCAGGGCGGCGGTCTCCTCCATGGTGCGCTGGGGGACCTCCGGTTCCGGGGCCCCGGGTTCCTCCATCTGGCCCCCCTGAGCTTTCAGGGCGTCGTACAGCCGCTGGGCCCCCTCCAGCTTGGTGTGGGCCACCGCCTCCCGCTCCCCCAGGTTCAGGGCCCGGGACAGGGCGGCGGAGCAGCCAAACAGGTCCTTCACCTCGGGGGCGAAGGAGTGGACAAAGTCAAATAAATCCTTCCGGCTGTTCTCCCGGCGGGCTTTTCGGTCCGATAACCCCTCCTGCACCAGGCGCACCTGCTGGGCGGCCTGGTCGGCGGCCGCGGCCCGGGCCCGGTAGTCCTCCAGCACCCCGTCCAGTTCCTCCGGGGTTTTGACCGAGAATCGGTCCAGCACCTGATCTCCCCAGGCCCGGCTGCGTCTGGCCTGACTGTGGTTGAACACCCCCAGGGCCAGGGTGAAAACCAGGAAGAGAACCCCGGTGAGGACGGCGGGAAAGGAGACGGCGTCCCCCTGAGCCAGGGCCAGCACCGCCATGCCCCCGGCCGCCAGCACGCCGATCACCGGGACCAGCTTGGCCATGAGCGACCAGGTCCCGGCGTTTTTCCGGGCCGCGACATACTCCCCCTCCGCTTTTTTGACGGACTCCGCGGCCTCCTCCACCGTCTGTCCGGGAAAGCGGTCGTCCCGGGCGGCGGTCCGGGCCCGCTCCAGCTCCGCCTCCGCCTGGGCCAGGGCCTCCTCCCCCTGTTTGATCTCCGGCTCCAGGGCTTTTAAGTAGGCCAGCTCCCCCTGGGCCCGCTTCAGCTCCTCCTTGTGGGGGATGGGCCCGAACCGGGCCTGCTCTTTCCTCAGTGCGTCCAGGTCCTCCCGGGCCCGGTCCAGCTCCCCCTGGGCCTGGGTGAACCGCCGGTCCAGGTCCCGCTGGGCCAGACGCTTATGGGCGGACAGCTCCGCCTCCAGGGCCTCCTTCTTCCGGCGCAACCCCCTCTCCTCCGCCGCCAGGGCGTTGAGGGCCCCGGTGAGCTGCTCCAGCTCCTCCCGGCTGGCCCTCACCTGGGCGAGCTCCCCCTCCAGCTGTGGGATGCGGCCCACGCTCTTGTTCACCTTCCGGCGGTTGAGCCACTCCTTCAGGCGCCCCTCCGCCTGGGAGTAGGACACGTCCTCCTCCCCGGAGGACACCAGGGCGGCGATGCGCCGCTCCAGCTCCGGGGTAGACTGGATGGCCAGGGAGCCGCTCTGCCCCAGAAAGGCGGAGCGCTCAAACACCTCCCGGCCCACCCCCAGCAGCAGCTCGCCGCAGTCGGCCCCGGTCAGGCCGGGGACGGGCTCCTGGGTGCCGGTATACACCGCCTCAAAGGTCCCGAAGGGGGTATTCCCCTTGGGGGAGCGGCGGATGGTGACGTCCCGCCCCTGCCACTCCAGGGTAACCTCCCCCTCCATGGGGGCACCCGACCAGGGCTGGTAGCGGTTCTTGTCTGCCAGGTACCCCTTCTTGTCCCGGTCCCGGGTGTCGATGCCATAGAGCATGGCCTTCAAAAAGGCGGCCCAGGTGGACTTGCCCCCCTCGTTGGGGGCCTCAATCAGGTTGAAGCCGGGGGCGAGCTCCAGCCTCTGCCCGGTCAGCTTTCCAAAGACCGCCGTCATGGATTTAATCTTCATGGGGCAATATCCTCTCCGTTCTCCAGGGCGGCCAGGCCGAAGCGCACCGCCTGCTGGAGCATATCGTTGTCCGGCTCCTTTTGACACCGGGCGGCCATGGAGCGGAGAAACAGCCCCGTCAGGCTGTCCTCCTCCATCCGGGCCCACAGGTCCCGGCCCGCCCGGGTGCGGTCCCGGAGGCTCAGGGCCCAGCACCGGCCCGCGAGCTTCCGCTCCAGCCCCTCCAGGTCCAGGGGCTCCGCCCCCCGCGCTCCGGTGAACACCAGGCGGCACACGTCCTCCTGATACGCCGGGGACAGGGCGGCCTGGGCGCCTTCCAGGGGGTCCGCCCCGCCGGTGACGTCCGCCTCCAAAATCTGATACCGCCGGCGGCACAGGGGGACAAATTCCGCCCTACAGTTCCCCGGCTCCGCCTCTATGTAGAGAACACCCTTGTCCCCCGTCTCGTCAAAGCCCCGGCCCTCGGGACAGCCGGGGTAGGCCCAGAAGGTGTTCCCCTCCCGCTGCAGGCCGCTATATTGGTGGATGTGGCCCAGGGCCAGATAGTCCAGGCCGCTGCCGGCGATGGACGCTTTGGAGATGGGGGCGTAGTTCCCCTTGCCCTCCGCCTCCCCGTGGAGAACCGCCAGCTTGGTCCACCCCTCCGGCGCCTGGGCCTGAAAGCCCGCCAGGGGGTCGTCCTCCCGGTGGGGGGCGGTGAAGGCGCTCCCCCAGACCGCGCACTTGAGCGCCGGAAATTCCACATTTTGCGGCGCTTCTGTGGAAAAAATATGGACGTTGTCCGGCCAGTCCAGGGCGGCGTACAGGGACTTGGCCGTATAGGGGTCGTGGTTGCCCGGAGAAATGAGCACCGGGCAGGGAATCTCCCCCAGGGTCTGGGAGAGGGCCTGGGCGGTCTCCCGGTAGGTCTGCCGCCCGTCCAGCAGGTCGCCGGAGAGGAGCACCAGGTCGGCCTCCCGCTCCCGGGCAAGCCGGGCCAGGCGGGCGAGGAGCTCCCGCTGCTCCCGCCGCCGCTGGGCGGCCTGGTCCGGGGCCAGGCCGGAGAAGGGGCTGTCCAGGTGGAAGTCGGCCCCGTGGATGAGTTTGATCATTGGGTTGTCTCCTTTCCGGGAGGGTTTGCGTCTGCGGAGATTTTTGCGCAGGGGTTTCGCCGCTGCGGCGGCGAGTGACTTTCCCAGCGATGGGAAAGTCACCAAAGGATCGCCGGGGGACGGCTCAGGATGAGCACTTCGTGCTCATATTCGCCTTACCCCCGGACCCCCGTTTTACGGGGGCCGCCAATTAGGCAGGCTTGGCGGTTATCGCAAAGGCGCGGGTGGCTCAGCTGATTGCCTCCCCTCCTATCACCGCTGCCGCTGAGTGTCCGGTAACCTTTGGGTCGCGCTCCTCCTGGATGGGAGCGCGCCTTTGGGGCTGGTGGGGCTCAAGTGCGGCTCAGGGGACGGCGTATCCTGAGACGTTTCCCGATTTCCGTAGGGGCGGCACACTGGGCCGCCCGGGGTTTCCGGGCCTTGCATACGTTCTTGCAGCCCTGTAGGGGCGACCCTTGCGGTCGCCCGTCCGCGGCCAGCACGGCGCGGCCAGGAGGCCGTGCCTTACAGGGGGGAGAAACCTCCAAGGCGGCAGGGCACTCCCCCGTCCTACAGGTTCTTCCAGGTTTGGGTAGGGGAGGCCCTTGGGCCTCCCGCCGGGGGGCATGCCAAGAAAGCACCCTCATCCGCCCCCTTCGGGGGCACCTTCCCCCTTGGAGGGGGAAGGCTTGAGCGAGCGGGCCTAGGCCCCGCCCCTACGGCAAATTACGAAAACGGTTTCACTCCTTCGTAGGGGCCGGTCCCAGACCGGTCCACCAGGATTCGCACCGAAAGCGTTGGCTCGGCAAAGCCAGGCGCAGAGGTTGAACCGCACCAGCCGCAATTTTTGCAAACCCAGGGCCCAGTGGCCCGGCGGGAATTCAGACCAGCCACTCAGATTTTGCACGCCGGAACTTCTGCTGAACTTTTCAGGAGGGGCCCCCGTAAAAGGGGTCCGGGGTAAGGCGAATATGAGCGCGAAGCGCTCATCCTGAGCCGTCCCCGGTGGCGTTTTGCCTACTTTGCCGCCATGGGCAAAGTAGGTCGCCGCCCGCAGGCGGCGAAATCCCCCGCGAAAAACCGCCGAAACGGCGCGCCGAGGTCGTCGCGCCCTACAAGGTGTCCGAAACCTGCCCCCTCATCCGGCCCCTTCGGAGCCACCTTCCCCCAGGGGGAAGGCTTTAAAGGGGGCGGTGAAATCCCCCTGCCTAATGAAAAAACGGCTCACTCCAACAGATCCACCCGCTTCACCTCCACGCACTGATGCGCCTCGGTGTCGATGACAAATTTACATGCGTTAATCTTGCAGGGCCCCTCCGCCTCCTCATACCGCTTGGGCAGGCCGCCCAGAAACAGGTTCAGAGAGAGCTCCGGCTTCACCCCCAGAATGGACAGGCGGGGGCCGGTCATGCCCAGGTCGGAGAGAAACCCGGTCCCCTTGGGGAGAATCTGTCCGTCCGCCGTGGGCACGTGGGTGTGGGTGCCCCAGACGGCCTCCACCCGTCCGTCCAGGTACCAGGCCATGGCCCCCTTCTCGCTGGTGGCCTCGGCGTGGAAATCCACCAGCACCACGTCGCACTGCTGGATATCCTCCCGGCGGAGGATCTGATTGACCTGCTTGAAGGGGCTGTCCAGATTGGCGTTGAGCTCCAGGCGGCCCATCAGGTTGATCACCCCGATTTTCAGCCCCTGTGGCCCGTCGTAGATCCCGAAGCCCCGGCCGGGCACCCGTCCGGCGTAGTTGGCCGGGCGGAGAATATACCGGTCCTTCTCCAGAAAATCCGCGATCTGAATGCGGTTCCAGGTGTGGTTGCCCAGGGTGATCACGTCGGCCCCGGCGTCGTAGAGGCCCCTTGCCTGCCGGGGTGTGATGCCCACCACCGAGGCGTTCTCCCCGTTGACCACGGTGAAGTGGATGTCCTCCGCCTCTCTCAGCTCCTTCAGGCGGCGGGCCAGGATATCCTGGCCCCCCTCTCCGCACACATCCCCCACCGCAAGCACATTCAGCAGCATGGTGTCTCTCCTCCTTGGGAATCGAAATCACATCTCCCCCCATTATAGTGTATCCAGCCGGAAAGCGCAAAGGCTTTTTGCTTCCGGCGGACATACCCCGCCAACCGGCAGCATATTCTGTCTGTGAGCGCGGCCCGGCGGCCGGCACACGGAGAGAGGGGGCAGAGGGATGGCATACCGGGATCGAAGAAGGGACTCTGGAAGCCGCGGGACAGGCTCCCCCGCCCGTCGGGCGGCTGGGACGGGGCTTATCCTGTCTGTGGTCCTGTTCCTCCTGCCCCTGCTCACCGTACCGTCCCCCGGCTCCGGGGAGACGGCGGAGGAGCTGCCCACCGGCACCCTCCCCATCCACCGGGCGGTGCAGACCGCCTCGGGGGAGCGGGACAAGAGCCGGATGGTGAAGCTCCAGCAGGCGGACGGCACGGTGGCGGAGCTGTCCATGTCCGACTACCTGTTCGGGGTGGTGGCGGCGGAGATGCCCGCCGCTTTTGAGGAGGAGGCCCTGAAGGCCCAGACCTGCGCCGCCCGCACCTACACCGTCCGGAAACAGGAGCACACCACCGACGCCCACCCGGAGGCCGACGTGTGCACCGACGTCAACTGCTGTCAGGCCTACGTCCCCCGGGAGACGGCGGAGAGCCGCTGGGGGGTGAGCGCACAGACCTACGCCCAGAAGATCGAGGACGCCATCGCCGGGACCGACGGCCTCGGGGTTCTCTACCAGGGGGAGCCCATCCAGGCGGTGTTCTTCTCCTCTGCTCCGGGCCGCACCGTGGACGCGGTGGAGGTGTGGGGGAACCAGGTGGACTACCTCCAGAGCGTGGAGAGTCCCGAGGGGGAGGAGGTCCCCAACTACCACAGCCAGGCGGTCTTCTCCGCCGACCAGGTGCGGGAGGCGGTGCTGGCCGCCTACCCGGGGGCCGACCTGTCCGGCGAACCCTCCGTCTGGTTCGGCGCCCCCGTTGTCAACGAGGGGGGCACCGTGTCCAGCATCCTGGTGGGGGGCGTCACCCTCACCGGAGGCCAGGTGCGCACCCTGTTCGGCCTGCGCTCCGCCTGCTTCACCGTGGGCTGGGACGGGACCAACTTCACCTTCTCCGTCACTGGCTACGGCCACGGGGTGGGCATGAGCCAGTACGGGGCCGACGCCATGGCCAAGGCGGGCAGCTCCTTTGAAGAGATCCTCACCTGGTACTACACCGGCACCCAGGTGGCCCAGCTGTGGTAAACTCCCTCAGAACAGAAAACCGCCGGAGCGAATCGCTCCGGCGGTTTTTACGGTATTCAGCTCTTCTCTTCAAAGACGGCGCCGCAGCTGCGGCAGGTGACGGTGATCTTCCCCTTGCCCCGGGGCACCCGGAGCTGCTGGCCGCAGTTGGGGCACTTGAAGTAGCAGTGCTCTTTGTCCCGGTGGATGGTGCGGCGCAGCCGGAACCACTGGATGGCCGGTCCAGCAACTTTCAGGAATTTGGCGTTCTCCGCCCGGCGGCGGGCCGGGTTCCGGGAGAGCATCCGGAACAGGGCGAACAGGATCACCGCGAAGGAGATCCAGTAGAGGGGATCGAAGCCCGTGAAAAAATAGATGAGATAAAGGGCCAAATAAAGGACCAGCAGAGCCATGTTCAGCTGGTCGTTTCCATAGCGGCCATACATAAACCGCTGAATTGCATTGCGGATCATAGAGAGCCTCCTCGCGCGGGGTAAGCGGAACAGACACCCGGCTCAACCATTTCTTTTTTCTGAAAAATATGATACTGCGCAAATAAAAACTCGTCAAGAAATCAATCGTAAACAAAGTGTAAATTGTGCCCCGGAGGGGGACAATTCCCCTCAAAATGTTCCACCCGGGCGGATAGCCCCTCAGCTCCCCCCTTGCCTTTCGGAGGGAAATCCGGTATACTTATGGCGAAAAAATAAGAGCGGGAGGGCCCTTCCATGAAGCGCATCGACAAAGAGAATTACTATCTGGACATCGCCGAGACGGTGCTGGAGCGGTCCACCTGCCTGCGCCGGTGCTACGGAGCCATCATCGTAAAGAACGACGAGATCGTCTCCACCGGCTACAACGGCGCCCCCCGGGGGCGGAAGAACTGCATGGACCTGGGCTACTGCACCCGGGAGGCCATGCAGGTGCCCAGCGGTGAGCGGTACGAGCTGTGCCGCTCCGTCCACGCGGAGATGAACGCCATCATCTCCGCCGCCCGGCGGGACACCCTGGGGGCCACCCTGTACCTGGCGGGCCGGGAGGCCAAGAGCGGCGAGCTCCTCCACGACGCCACCTCCTGCTCCATGTGCCGGCGGGTCATCATCAACGCGGGCATCGACCGGGTGGTCATCCGCAGCGGCGAGCGGGACTACCGGGTGGTCCATGTGGAGGACTGGGTGCGGGAGGACGACTCCCTGCCTGCAAAAGTATAAGCATAAAGCAGCGGGGGCTCAGACTTCGGTCTGAGCCCCCGATTTTTTACACCCATTTGACCCCCAGCAGAGCGGCCACGTCCGGGGCCTGCTCCAGGGCCAGGACGGCCCCCCGCAGCTCCTGGTGGTCCTGGGAGAGGGTCAGCCCCCGGATCTCACAGGTGGACAGGTCCACCCCCCGCAGGGAGGTCTGGAAGAAGTCCGCCCCGGCGAGGTCCGCCTGGCGGAAGGCCAGGTTCCGGTGCCGCACCTGGGAGAACACCCCCTGGGTCAGGCGGCAGTCCTGAAAGAGCCCCGTCTTCCAGCTGGTCTTGGTGAAGTTGGCGTACCGCCAGGAGCCCTCCTCCACCCGGGTGTGGGAGAAGGCGCTCTGAGCGAAGGTGCACCCCTCCCCTCGGCAGTCCAGAAAGACCGCCTCCCGGAAGGAGCACTCGGAAAAGCGGCAGCCGGACAGGTCGCACCGCTCCCAGCGCACCCGGTCGAAAAAGCTGCGGCTGAAATCCACCCCAATCAGGCGGCAGCCCCGGAACACCACCTGCACGCAGTCCAGGTGGGAAAAATCGCCCCCGGCCAGCACCTGAGCGGCGTACTCCCGCTCCCGCAGCTCCTCCTCCCCCTGAAGGCACCGGGTCAGATCCTGCTCCAGCGAATCGCTCACGGCTCCCCCTCCCCGTACGCCTCCCGGGCCTGGCGGAGGAACTCCGCGTCCTTGTCGTCCAGGGCGTGGAGGCCGGCGGTGTCCTCCATGTGGTGGGTGAACTCGTGGGCCACGGTGGCGAAAATCTCGTCCTTCCAGGTCTCCTCGTCCTCGTCGGCCAGGAGGGCGGCGAAGGAGCCGTAGTACAATACGATGTACCGCCCCAGCATGTCGTGGCAGTACTCCCCCATAATATACATCTCCCCCGGGGGAAACTCCGGGTCGGGGAGGGCCTGCTCCTCCAGCTGGATGCCCCCGTCCAGCTCCTCAAAAAACGCGTCCGGGAACTCCTGGGAAATCTCCTCCAGCCAGTCCCCCATGGTCTCATAGCTGGGCACCATATCGTCCGCCTCCTGTCTCAAGCTATTCTGGCGCCGCCATTATACCACGCCGGGCGGGCTACTGCCAGCCCAAAACGCCGAAGCACAGCAGCCCCAGCAGGGCGCTGATCCCGATGACCACCGGGACGCTCCGCTTGAACTTCAAAAGCAGCACCAGGTCCAGCACCCCGATGCCCACCGCCGGCAGGCTCACCTGCCCGGAGGCCCCCAGGTAGTTGGTGAGCAGGGAGCACATCACCCCAACGATCATCCCCAGACAGGCGGGGCGGACCCCCACCAGAATGTGCTCCATGTACTTGTTGCCCTTCACCCGCTCAAAGAACAAAGCGGCCGCGGCGCACAGGGTGAGGGTGGGGGACATGACCCCCAGGTTGGCTGCGATGGCCCCGGGGATGCCCGCCGCCTGAATGCCCGCGAAGGTGGCGCAGTTGAAGCCCAGGGGACCGGGGGTCATCTCGGCGATGGCCACGATGTCGGACACCTCGCTGGCGGTCATCCAGCCGTGGGCAATCACCTCGTTGTTGATGAGAGGGATCATGGACAGCCCGCCGAAGCTGGTGAACCCGATTTTCAGAAAGCTCCAGAACAGCTCAAGCAGCACCATCACCGTTCCCTCCTCTCCGCTCATATACTTCACAGATGGCCAGCCCGGCGGCAATGCCCATCAGCACCAGGAACACACAGTTCACGTCCCAGACCAGGTACAGGGCAAAGGACGCCGCCGCCACCGCCACACAGGGGGGATACCGGAAGGCCCCCTTCACCAGATTCAGAGCGGCCGCGGCGATGATGGGGACGATGGCCGCCCGCACCCCGGTCATGGCCGCCATCACCCAGTAGTTGTCCCGCACGGCGGTGTAGCAGAGGGTGAGCACGCTCAGAATCAAAAACGGGGGCAGGATCACCAGGCACACCACGCCCCCGGCCAGCCCCGCCGCGTGGTTGCCGTACAGCATGGCCACGTTGCCGATCATGGTGCCGGGCAGGCTGCGGCCCACGCTGGTGATGTCCAGCAGCTCCTCCCCGGTGATGGTCTTTCGCTTTTCCACATACAGCCGCTGCATCTGGGCCACAATGCTCCAGCCGCCCCCGAAGGTAAAACAGCCGAATTGAAAAAATTCCCAAAATAGGGCCAGCAGCGTCTTTCCTCGCTTCATGCCGCCGCCTCCTTTTCTGTTTTCACCGGATTATCATACACCCATCTCCGAAAGGGGACAAGCCTTTCTCCCATAAAAGCCGCCCCAGACGTACAGACGTCTGGGGCGGCTCGCTTTCTGCATATCAGTCGTTTTACTTCTCAATACCCCGGCGCTTCATCCAGTCGGGCAGGGGTTTGTTATTGTACTTACAGCCGGGGTAGCGGCAGTTGGAGCAGTTGCCCTTGTTGCCGGGAATGGCGGGCTCGCCCTTGACGTTCTGCTCCAGATAGTCCACCAGGGCCTTGATGTCGGCCTCCTCGCCGTCCACCGCCCAGTAGTGGGCCCCCTCGTTGCCGCCGATGCCGCTGGCGCACACCACCTTAGCTTCGCAGTGGAACATCATCCGGATGGCCTCCGCCTCGGTGACGATGTCCGCGCTGGACAGGCAGTACATGCCCGGGTCGGCCCCCAGGGAGATGTCGATATGGCTGGCCCCGCCCAGGGCCCGGCTGGCCGCCGGCACGGAGGGCACCAGCTTGTCATAACCCACCGGGCAGATCCACTTCAGGCCCTTGGAGGTCATGTACCCGATGAAGTTGGGCACCGTGCCCCCGTTGAAGCCGCTGGTGATGATGCCCACATGGCCCTCCAGGTCGAAGGCGTTGGCCCCCTTGAGGATGACAGTGTCGGCGTGGTAGTCCTGCAGGGCCTCGTCGATCTTCTTGTCCACCGGCTGCCCCTTGTAGAACACGTTGGGGAAGCTCTTGCGGCTCTCCGGCTCG
>CASFKT010000009.1 GCA_949295195.1 uncultured bacterium
GGCGCCTTCCTGGCCCCCTTCCTGTACGGCCTGTACTGGAAGAAGGCCACCAAAGCCGGCTGCTGGGCCAGCTTCCTGTTCTCGGTGGTGGTCATGCTGGCCAACATGCTGGCGCCCCAGCTGTTCCCGGCGGTGCTCCGGTCCTCCATCAACGCCGGCGCCTTCTGCATGCTGGCCGGGCTGGTCATCGTGCCGGTGGTCTCCCTGGTGACCCCCAAGCCGGACCGGAAACTGGTGGACGACGCCTTCTCCTGCTACGACCAGAAGGTGCTGGTGCGCCAGCGGGAGGCCCTGGGCGACGGCGAGTGACCTCCGTTTGGTCCCAAAACGGCAGTTTTTGGGCAAGAAAGTTCCTTTTCAAAGCCGGGCTCCTGTGGTACGCTGTACCCGGGGCCCGGTTTTTCCGGACCGCACCATTTTTACGAGAAAGGACTGTGAGCTTCATGGTCATTGATATTCACACCCACACCTTCCCGGACAAGCTGGCCGCCACCACCATCCCCAAGCTGGAGGGGATGTCCCACACCCGGGCCTATGTGGACGGCACCGTCTCCGGCCTGCGGGCCTCCATGGCCCGGGCGGGGGTGGACGCATCCCTGGTGCTGCCGGTGGCCACCAACCCCCGCCAGGTGGTCCACGTCAACGACAGCTCCGCCCAGATCAATGATTTGGGGCCGGAGACGGGCGTGTACTCCTTCGGCTGCATGCACCCGGACTTCTCCGACTACCGCACGGAGCTCTCCCGGGTGAAGGAACTGGGGATGAAAGGCATCAAGCTCCACCCGGTGTATCAGGGGGTGGACTTTGACGACATCCGCACCCTGCGCATCCTGGACCGGGCGGCCGAGCTGGGGCTCATCGTCCTCACCCATTCCGGCCTGGACATTGGATTTCCCGGGGAAGTGCGGGTCACCCCCAGGATGGTCCTCCATGCCATTCAGGAGGTGGGGCCCCTCACCCTGATCCTGGCCCACATGGGGGGCTGGCGGAACTGGGAAGAGGTGGAGGAGCTGCTGCCCTACGCGCCGGTGTATCTGGATACCTCCTACTCCCTGGGCAGCATCCGCCCCCTGGACGACGGCTATTACAAGCCCGAGGACCTGCCCATGATGGGGGAGGAGCAGTTCCTGCGCATTATCCGCACCTTTGGATACGAGCGGTTCCTGTTTGGTACCGACAGCCCCTGGAGCGGCCAGCAGGAGAGCCTGGAGCGCTTCCGCGCCCTGCCCCTCACCGACCAGGAGAAGGATGCCATCCTGGGGGGCAACGCCCAGCGCCTGCTGGGGTTACAGAAGCAATAATCACAGCCAAGCGGCGGCACAGGGCCTCCCGTGCCGCCGTCTCCGCCTGGGCGGAGGCCGGCTTGGGAGCCTGAGCGGCTGGCAGAAACATTTTGCTCCGTTTTTTCACGATTTTTACCGACTCTCCCTGAGAGATCTGCTATACTAATCTGTAGTCCGGATGTTCCGCGGGCCGGAGCGCCCGGGTTCAAATCGATTGGAAGAAAGGTGGAATTCATTTGGAGAACCTTCATCGGCGGGCCCTGCCCGCGGTCCTCACCCTGACCATGGCCCTGACCATGGCTGCCCCCGCTCTGGCGGCAGAGGGGACGGAAGCCCAGGAGGGAAATGACATCGTCATCCTCCACACCAACGACGTCCACTGCGGCATCGAAGACGGACTCACCTACGCCGGGGTGTCCGCCTATGCCCGGGCCATGGAGGAACAGTATGGGGCGGAGAATGTCACCCTGGTGGACGCGGGCGATGCGGTCCAGGGCGGCCCCATCGGTACCTTGACCCGGGGGGAGTATCTGGTGGACATCATGAACCAGGTGGGCTATGACATTTTTGTTCCCGGCAACCACGAGTACGACTATCAGATGCCCCGGATGCTGGAGCTGATGGACATGCTGGACGCCACGGTAGTCTCCAGCAACTTCCTGGACCTGTCCACTGGGGAGAGCGTCTTTGCACCCTACACCATCCTCTCCTACGGAGACGTGGATGTGGCCTATGTGGGGATCACCACTCCGGAGTCCTTCACCAAGTCCACCCCCGCCTACTTCCAGGACGAGGATGGCAGTTACCTCTACAGCTTCTGTGAGGATGAGAGCGGCCAGGCCCTGTACGACAATGTGCAGGCCAGCGTGGACGCCGCCCGCACGGAGGGAGCCGACTATGTGGTGGCCGTAGCCCACCTGGGCGTGGATGTGAGCAGCGCCCCCTGGCGTTCCACCGATGTCATCGCCAACACCCACGGCATCGACGTGATGATCGACGGCCACTCCCACACCACGATCGATGGCCAGGAGGTCCTCAATGAGGACGGGGAGACGGTCCTGCTGAACCAGACCGGCACCAAGCTCTCCGCTCTGGGCCAGGTGGTCATCGACCCGGACACCGGGGAGATCTCCGCGGGCCTCATCACCGAGTACCAGGAGCGGGACCCGGACACCCAAGCCTTTGTGGACTCCATCAACCAGGAGTTCTCCACCATCCTGAGCCAGGTGGTAGCCAGCACCGACGTGGCCCTCACTACTGTGGCCCCCTCCACCGGCGAGCGCATCATCCGCAGTCAGGAGACCAACCTGGGCGACCTGTGCGCCGACGCCTACCGGGAGGTGCTGGACGCCGATGTGGGTCTGATCAACGGCGGCGGCATCCGGGCGGACATCGCCGCCGGGGAGATCACCTACGAGGACATCATCAGCGTACACCCCTACAACAACCAGGCCACCTCCGTCCGGGTCACCGGTCAGCAGCTGCTGGACGCCCTGGAGCTGGGCGCCCGGTATACCCCCTATGAAAACGGCGGCTTCCTCCACGTCTCCGGCCTGACCTATACCATCGACACCACCATCCCCTCCTCCGTGGTCACCGACGTGCAGGACAATTTTGTCCGGGTGGACGGCGCGTACCGGGTGAAAGACGTGATGGTGGGTGGGGAGCCTCTGGATCTGGAGCGCACCTATGTGGTGGCCTCCCACGACTATATGCTCCTCTCCGGCGGCGACGGCATGACCATGTTTGACGGCGCCGAGGTGGTGAAGGACCGGGTTATGCCCGACAGCGAGGTCCTGATCCAGTACATCCGGGACTACCTGGGCGGTGTGGTCGGCCAGCAGTATGCCGCCCCCTACGGACAGGGCCGCATCACCATCCTCACCGAGACTGCCACCGAGACCCCGGAGCAGCCCGCGGAGGAGATTCCCGCCGAGCCGGAGACCCCCGCTGAGCCGGAAACACCCGCACAGCCGGAGCAGCCCGCCGGGAATTCCAAGACCTACACGGTCCAGTCCGGCGACTGCCTGTGGAATATCGCCGCCCGAGAGCTGGGCAGCGGCCTGCGCTGGAGCGAGATCTATGAGCTCAACCGGGACATTCTGTCCGACCCCGACCGCATCCAGATCGGTCAGGAGCTAGTCCTGCCTGCGGCGTAATGCAGCGAGTTTTTGAAAAAGCACCGCCGGTCCTGATGGACCGGCGGTGCTTTTGTTAAAGACAGTCTGGTGCGTTTCCTTATCCCTCGTAGTCGTAAACTGTGAGCCATCCCTGCCGGGCCAAGCGCTCCCGCAGGGCGGTCCAGTCCTCTGCCCCCTCTCCAGCTATGGGCCGGACATCCAGCTCCCGGCCATAGTGAGAGCTGGAGAAAACGTCCCCCAGAAATACGCTGAAGAAGGGCGTCATCTGGGCGCCGCCATCCGGCCCGGTCGGCTGAAAACGGGCAGTCTCCAAAAGAAAATCCGCAAACGCCTCGGTCACTGGGCCGGTCATTTCCGTTCCGTAGGCCCAATCGGAGGGCCGGACCGTGCCATAGCGCAGTGCCTGTTGGATCTCGGCCTCCTCATCTTTCCAGCAGCGGATGGAAAACTCCTGGCCCAGGCTTTCCCGGAGGTAGAGCCCAGCCAGCTCCTTCCACCAGCTGAGATCTGGGACCGGGCCGATCACTTCGATATGGACCACAGAAACACCTCCTGAAAAAAGAGCCCCTTTTCGCCAGGGAAAAGGGGCTTCTTTTCTTTGTTTTTGTAAATTGAAAGGGGGATATTACTTCGCGTACTCGATGGCCTTGGTTTCCCGCAGGAGGTTGACCTTGATCTGGCCGGGGTATTCCAGCTCGTCTTCGATTTTCTTGGCAATCTCCCGGGCCAGGAGCACCATCTGGTCCTCGCTGACCTGGTCGGGCTTGACCATGATGCGGACCTCCCGGCCCGCCTGGATGGCGAAGGACTTCTCCACGCCGGGGAAGGAGGAGGTGATCTCCTCCAGCTTCTCCAGACGCTTGATATAGTTCTCCAGGTTCTCCCGCCGGGCGCCGGGCCGGGCGGCGGAGATGGCGTCGGCCGCCTGGACCAGGCAGGCCACCACCGTCTGGGGCTCCACGTCGTTGTGGTGAGCGTGGATGGCGTGGATGACGGCCTCGCTCTCGTGGTACTTCCGGGCCAGCTCCACGCCGATGGTGACGTGGGAGCCCTCCACCTCGTGGTCGATGGACTTGCCCAGGTCGTGGAGCAGTCCGGCCCGCTTGGCCTCGGCCACGTTGGCGCCGATCTCGGCGGCCAGCAGGCCGGCGATGTGGCTGACCTCGATGGAGTGGTTGAGCACGTTCTGGCCGTAGCTGGTGCGGTAGCGCATCCGGCCCAGGAGCTTCACCAGCTCCGGGTGCAGGCCGTGGACGTTGGTCTCGAAGATGGCGCGCTCGCCCTCGGCCTTGATGGTGGCGTCCACCTCCCGCTTGGCCTTCTCCACCATCTCCTCGATGCGGGCGGGGTGGATGCGGCCGTCCAGGATCAGCTTCTCCAGAGCCAGCCGGGCGATCTCCCGGCGGACGGGGTCAAAGCAGGAGACGGTGATGGCCTCCGGCGTGTCGTCGATGATCAGATCCACCCCGGTCAGGGTCTCCAGGGTGCGGATGTTGCGGCCCTCGCGGCCGATGATGCGGCCCTTCATCTCGTCGTTGGGCAGGGGGACCACAGACACCGTGGCCTCGGCCACGTGGTCGGCGGCGCAGCGCTGGATGGCCAGGGAGATGATCTCCCGGGCCTTGGTGTCCGCCTCGTCCTTGAACCGGGCCTCGATCTCCTTGATCTTCATGGCGGACTCGTGGGTCACGTCGGCCTCCAACTGGTCGAGCAGGTAGGCCTTGGCCTCCTCGGCGGTAAAGCCGGAGATCTCCTCCAGCTTGGCCACCTGATCCTGCTTGAGCTGTTCGGCCTCCGCCTGGGTGGCCTCCAGCTTGGCAAGACGGTTGGACAGGTGCTCTTCCTTCTTCTCCATGTTCTCCGTCTTGCGGTCCAGATTCTCTTCCTTCTGCTGCAGCCGGCGCTCCTGCTTCTGCAGGTCGGCGCGGCGCTCTTTTTCTTCCTGTTCGTACTCGTTGCGGGCCTTCAGGATCTCCTCCTTGGCCTCGACCATAGCCTCCCGCTTCTTGTTCTCTGCGCTCTTATACGCCTCGTTGACGATCTGCTTGGCCTGGTTTCGGGCGGAATTCAGATCCTCCTCCGCCTGCTTCCGCTCCCGCAGAACGCCGAACACGTACACCAGCACAGCACCCACCAGAAGGCCGATGACAGCTCCGATGATATACTCCATGTGGGATGCTTACACCTCCAAAAATACAAAAGTTGGTTGGGGACGCCCCGCTCCCCGGCGCGGCCTGTGCCGCGGGAATATGGTTTCACACCGGCGGGCGGGACCTTCCCGCCGGGTCAGACAGCATAAAAGGAGCCGCAAGGCGTGCTGTGCCGCGGTGGCCCACCATCCTTGCGACAACTGAAAAACATCCCCCAAGTTTTTCAATTTTTGTCCTACCGATTATTTTAAAGGCAACTGGGGGTCATGTCAAGATTTATTCACAATTACGCGGGCGGGTTTCCTGGAATTTTTGGGGAGCACCGGCCTTGACCTCCAGAAAAAGGAAAAGAGGCGGCGCACAGCGCCCCTCCCAGGCTGTCGAAAAAGTCCTCGCTGCGCTCGCTGAACGTCTTGCCAAGCAAGGCATTCAGGGCATTCGATCCCACTCGAGGCGGGCTGCCGCCCCCTCGAGCTCCCCCGCCCTGACTCAGGCGGATTTGATTCTGCACAGGGTTTTTGACAAACTGAGAGGCGGCGCACAGCGCCGCCTCCATGGGTTCCATATGATCCGGATTATGCCTTGGCCGTCGGGGGAAAGGTGATCCCGCCCACATTTACGTTTACCGCCGCGATCTCCAGGCCGGTCATAGACTCCACCGCGTTTTTCACGCCGTCCTGCACGGCGCGGCCCACCTCGGGGATGGTGTGGCCATAGGACATGAGGATGGACAGGTCCACGGTCACCTTCTCGTCCTCCATCTGGACGCGGACGCCCTTGGCCAGATTTTTCTTGCCCAGAAGTTCGGCGATGTCGCTGCCCAGGTTGGCAGCCAGGCCGCTGACCCCCTCCACCTCCAGAGCGGCGGCGGCGGCGATGCCCGCCAGCACTTCCTCAGAAATATGGATGTTGCCCAGCTCGTCAGAGCGGGAGACATACTCCTTGTTCTCACCCACGGATGGTCACACTCCTTCTCGTTGACTTCCCGGACGGGTCCCAGACAGAGGGGAACGCGCCCAACGGAATTCCTGGCCTTATTGTACCACGCCGGAGTGGTTTTGACAACTGAAAACCGGGAAGTTGCGGGAAAGCGGTACAGGGTGGCGCGGCGCGGGAACTCAGGCCTGGGGATCTACCGAGATGATTTTGACCTGATCGGCGGTAAAGCCGGTGGTCTGATGGACCACATCCACGATCCGGGCGGTGTCCGTGTCGGTGAGGCCCCCCTCCGGGGCGGCTACCGCCAGGCTCAGGGCGTTCTCCCCGATGAAGGCCACACAGTCGGCATACCCCTTGGCAATAACCAGGTTTTCAATCTGGGCCTCGGTGACGGTGTAGTCGGCCATGGCCTGAATGGTCTGGTTGGCCTCATCCTTCAAGGTCTGGTCCGCGTCCTCCCCGGCGGCGTCCTGGAGCAGGGCCAGGGCGCTGTCCCGGGACTGCTGCCGGTTGAGCCGGGCGGTGGAGAAGTAGTCGCTGGAGGCGGCGCCGGTCTGACTGGACCCGGCCTCCGACTGAGTCTCCCCCTCCGTCTGGCTTCCGCCCTCCGTCCCGCTGGAGGAGCTGCCGGAGGTTCCGTTCAGCAGGGGGTCCTCACTGCCCACCAGGGTGGACTCCCCCAGGGTCTTGCCCGCCGCCTCCTGCTCATAGCTCCAGTTCAGATACACCGCCGCGCACACAAACAGGGCGATGGCCGCCACCACCGCGTTGCGCTTCCAGAGCTGAGAGAGTCCCTTGCCTTTCGTTTTCATGTTTTCATTCCTCCCTGAAAAGATAATTGATGAAAATAAACGGTCGTGCAGGGGCGGCAATCAGCCGCCCGGCGGAGAGGCTGCAATGTTCGGGCGGATGGCATCCGCCCCTACATACACCCACGAACCTTTGTGGGGTACGGCGGCTTGGCGTGTTTTTGACGCGGCCGTTCCATTACTGACTTGGACACACAGAGATCCGGTCGCTGCCCAGGCCGGTGAGGGCGGAGACCGCCTGGATGATCTGGAGGCACACCTCCGGGTTATCTCCGCCGGGACAGACCACCAGGGCCCCCTGAAACTGGGGGGCCAGGGTCTGGAGGGGGACCACCTCCTGGCTGCCCGAGCCCCGGCCCAGGGTGACGGTGGCGGAGCTGGAGTCCCCGTCCGCTCCCCGCTGGGTGTCCTGGGCCAGCACCTGCCGGCTGCCGCTCTTTAAGGTCAGCACAACCTGGGCCTCTCCGGCCCCCTGGATCTGGGACAGGGCCTCCGCCAGCCGGTCCTCAAAGGCATCCAGGTCGAACTCCTCCTGGAGCTGTGCCGAGGTCTGGGTGCGGTTCTCCTCCTCTCCGCCGCCCAGAGGCAGCAGCAGGAGCAGAACGCCCGCCGCCAGCACCAGCAGGACATACTGGTACCGGCTCAGCAGCTTTTTGATTCCGGGAGCCAGTCCCTTGGGCCAGGAAAATTTCATGGGGATTCCTCCTCCTTCGTTAGGCCTTGTTTGAAAATTGGAAATGTGCTCAACGGCGAGGGATTTTTTCGCTAGGCAAGGCAATTTGACGCAGCAATCCTCGGTGGATTGCAAGGAAAATTAACGCAGCATAGCGGGAAAAGACCCGCCGTTTGGGCATGTTGACATTTTTCAAACATGGCCTAGGAAGCTCTGCCGCGCCCGGGGGATGGCCAGCTCCTCCTCCAGAATGCGGGCCAGCTCCTCCTGCTGCTGGGGGGTGAAGCTGCCCTGGACCGCGGCGGACTGGGGGAGAAAGACGCCGTCCGCCCCCAGCCGGCAGGTGACCTGAGCGGTGCATGCCGCCCCTATCTGGGCCGCCTTGTCCACAATATATGCGGCAAATTCCTGCTCTATGATGGATTTCAACGCCGCGTTCCGCTCCTCCTCCAGCTCCTGGGTCTGGACGGCGGCCTGGGCCTGATAGTCCTCCAGCAGGTCCCCGGGGAAGAGGGCCTCCACCTCCACCAGGGGACGGAGAACGGCCGAGAGCATCACCAGCCCGCAGGCCAGCTTCCCCACCCGCCGCACCGCCCCCTCGGGCATCAAACTGTTGGCCAGGGCGCACAGGATGGCGGCGGCGGTGATCCCGGTGAGCCAGGCGCGCAGCAGCTCCATCATGGCGACACCACCGCCGAGACCGCGGACACGATGCTGAACAGAAGGATCAGGGCACAGCTCCCCGTCATCCCCAGGATCAGCCCGAAGGCCCCGCCGATCTCGTCCATGAGCCGGCTCAGTCCGCTGCCCGCCACCGTGCCTGTCAAAACCGCCGCCCCCTTGTAGGTCAGATAGTGAAACGCCAGCTGGAGAAAGGGCACGATGCAGATGGCCAGCACCACCAGCGTGCCCACCACCCCCACCGTCCCCCGGAGCACCCCGGCTCCGGCCAGGACGGTCTCCGCCGCGTCGGAGAGGATGCCCCCCACCACCGGCACCGCCCGGGAGATGGCCAGCTTGGCCGCCTTCACCGCCGCCGCGTCCGCCGACCCGGCGATGGCCTCGCTGGCCGTTAAGTACCCCACGAACACCAGAAGCCCCGCGGTGAGCAGGAAGGTGATGGCCCCCTTGATGAGGGCGGAGAGCTTCTTCAGCCCCTCGTTGCCCAGGGCGGCCTGGGCGCAGCAGGCGGCCACATAGGCGTACAGCAGGGGGACCAGAAGCCGGTCGATGGCGGTGATGAGCAGGTCGGAGAAGAGCACCGTCACCCCCTGCCGCACCGCCGCCCCGGTGACGCCGCCGGTGGCGGCGGTGAGGGTGGCCATGGCGGGCAGGAGGAGGCCGGCAAAGGCGTCCATCTGCTGAATCGTCTCCCGGCCCAGGCCGATCATGGCGTTCATATCGCTCACCGTCAGGGCGGTCACCGCCAGGGCCCCCGCCACCTCCACCGCCTTCAGGCCGCCCGCCTTTCCGTCCAGCGCGGCGCTCTCCGCCAGACCGCACAGCAGGACCACCGCCAGCAGCTTCAGCCCGGTCTGGAGGCTGTGGTGGAGCAGACTCCCCGCCTGGTCCAGTCCCGTCTCCAAAATGCTCTGGACCCCCTGGCCCAGGTCGACGGTCTCCGTCACCCCATGGCCCTCCGCCTCCTGGAGAAGCTCGTCCACCTGGGGAAAGGACAGTTCCGCCCCCAGGGCGGGCAGGACCAGGAAGGGGAGCAGCACCATCAGCACACAGATCATCCGTCTCATACCAGCATCTCCGCCATCAGCTCCATGACCCCCCGCACCAGAGGCAGGGCGGCCGCCAGGGCCAGCACCGTCCCCGCAATCTCCACGGCGGAGGCCAGCCCGCCCTCGCCCGCCGAGCGGCACACCTCGCCGGTGAGCTTGGTGAGGATGGACAGCACCACCGTCTTGAACACCGGCTCCACCACCGTCCGGTCCAGGCCGGCCAGCTGGGCCAGCTCCTCCATGAGGGAGGCCACCGAAGTGAGACCCTCCGCCGCGCTCAGCAGCACCCAGACCCCCGCCGCCAGCACCAGCACCAGGGCGATCTCCGGGGTTCCCCGCCGCACCACGGCGGCGCACAGGGCAGCCGTCACCGCCACCGCCGCCGCCTGGGTCATCAGCTCTATCATAAGCCGAACAGGTTTTTCACCAGGTCGAACAGGTCGGCGATCTCCTGCACCACCATCATCAGCACCACCACCAGCCCCGCCAGCGTGGTCATCATGGCCTGCTCGTCCCGGCCCGCCCGGATTAACACCTGGTTGAGCACCGCCACCAGAATGCCGATGGCCGCGATACGGAAAATCAGGTCTACCTCCATGTGTCCATCCCTCTTTCGTGGCGTCCGCCTCGGGATGGTTTCCCGCCGCAGACAGTATTGTACTCCCTTACAGGAGCAAAATGACCAGAAACGCGCCGCCGCTCAGCCCCAGGGCCTGGTACACCCGGCCCATGCGCAGCTTCTCCCCCTCCGCCCGCTCCCGCTCCCGGTCCAGGGCGGCGCGGGCCTGGGCGATGGCCTCCCGCTGGCCCTGGGCCTCGTACCGGCCCAAGACTTCCCCCAGGGGGAGCAGGGCGGCCCGGCCCTCCGGGGTGAGCCCCTCCAGCTCGGTCACCAGCCGCCGCCAGGCGGCGGGGAAGGGCTCCCTGTCCAGCCGGCCGCAGGCGGCGGCGCACTGGGCAAACAGGGTGCTGGCCGGCTCCCCCGTCCGGAGAGATAACTCCTCCAGCACCTGGGGCAGGGGGCTGCCCCGCTCCCACAGCTCCCGCTCCAGCAGCTCCAGACCAATGGACAGCTGCTCCAGCCGCCGCACCTTCCGCCCCAGCTCCGCCGCCGCCGTCAGGCCCAGCCAGGCGGCCCCAAAGGCCACCAGCACCGCCCCCATCAGACGGATCATGCCAATCCCTCCACTTCATACCGCCGCGCCCCCTGCTGGGGGCGGATGTACACCAGATGCCGGAACACCCGGGCCGCCATCAGCTCCCGGTAGAGGGGGCGGCGGGTCAGGTCCTCCCGGTCCTGGCCGTGGGCGGTGGCCAGCAGGGCGGTTCCGCACCCCGCCGCCGTCACCAGGGCCCGGACGTCCTCCGGGGCGGTGATCTCGTCCGCCGCCAGAATCTGGGGGTTCATGGCCCGCAGGAGCATCATCAGCCCCTGGGCCTTGGGGCAGCCCTCCAGCACGTCGGTGCGCCTCCCCACCGCCAGCTGGGGGCGGCCGTTCCACAGGGCGGCGATCTCCCCCCGCTCGTCGGCCACCCCTACCCGCTGGGGGGGCATGTACACCCCGTCGGAGGCCATGCGGATCAGGTCCCGCAGGAGGGTGGTCTTGCCCGCCCCCGGAGGGGCCAGGATGAGGGTGCTCTCCAGACATCCGTCCGGGCCGGTCAGCTTGTCCCACACCGGCTCCGCCGCTCCCAGGCCCTGGCGGGCCACCCGCACGGAGGCGGAGGACAGGTTCCGCAGGTTGAAGATCTCCCCGCCCCGGAGGACGGCGGTGCCGCACAGCCCCACCCGGTGGCCCCCCTCCACGGTCAGATACCCCCGGCGCAGCTGGTCCAGCACGGTATGTACCGAGGCCCGGCTGGCCAGCTCCAGCAGCTGCTCCAGGTCCCGGCCCGTCACCGGCTCCCGGCCCAGGGTCCGCTCCCCCTCCGGGAGGACCGCCGTCAGGGGCTGTCCGCACCGGAGCCGCAGCTCCTCTGCCCGTACCCGGTCCGCAGGGGGGAGGCTCAGCGCCTCCTGCCGCAGGCGGATGGGGAGCACCCGGGCCGCCTGTTCGTATGCATGTTGATTGTGTTCCATATTCCTCACCGGCCTTTGCTCTATCCTATGTGGACAGGCCGGGGGATATGACTGGGGGTGGTTTCTTCTTTGCCAAGGGATTTCGCCGCCTGCGGGCGGCGAGTTACTTTGCCCACGGCGGCTCGTCGTCGCAAAGTCCACTCCACTCCGTTTCCACCTGACGGCGAAAACTGCGTTCGTTCCCTTGCTCCTCCTCTTCCCGGCGAACCCGCTTCGCTGGGCTTCGCCGGGAGATACGGGGGAGATTTACCAAAACGCCGCTGGGGACGGCTCCGGATGAGCACTTCGTGCTCATAGTCGCCATCCCTATCCCCTCTGGCCCTCCGGGCCATCTCCCCTTGATAAGGGGAGTCGGCCCCGGACCCCATTACGGGGGACGCTCTCCTGCTAAATGACGCGTCATTTCCGGCGCGCAAAAATAGAGTGGCCTTTGCAATTCCTCCCGGGCCACTGGGCCCTGGGTTTTCGAAAATTGCCGCTGGTGCGGTTCAGCGGCTGCGCCTGGCTCTGCTGAACCAACGCTCCCGGTCTGGTTTCCGCCGTAGGGGCGACCCTTGCGGTCGCCCGCAAGCCTTCCCCCTTCCAGGGGGAAGGTGCCGAGCGAAGCGAGGCGGATGAGGGTGGCTCCGGAATGGCAGAAGCTCCGCGACGGGCCGGCCAGTGTCCGGCCCTTACGGCATTCACCGGACAGGCTTTTGTATTTTTGTAGGGTCGGCCCCATGTGGCCGTCCGTCCTTGGGCCGTGATACCTGTAGGGCGCGGCCTCCTGGACGCGCCGCCCCCGCACACGAGCGGGAGACCGCGAGGGCCGCCCCTACAAAAGGGAGGCGGGCAGGGAATAGTCCCCGGGACCTGCGGCCATACGCGGGCCGCCCGCGCTGGTTTTGGGAGGCTGAAAATGTGCGATATTTTTCGCACAAATCCCTTGACAGCTCTCTGGTAGTGTGATATATTTCACTCATAAGATGTTAGAAATTTCTCACATCCAATTTTGCCGCCCCACTCCGGAGGCGGGACGGCACAGACGCTTGGAAAGGAGTTTTTTCCGTGAAACATCCCTTTAACTACCTGGGACTGCTGTCCCTGCCCGCCCTGGCGGCCCTGCTGTACTTCCCAACCGGAAAGATCGACTTCATCGGTTTCCTGGGCTTTTTGGCCTTTTTCCGGTACTTCTGGGTGAATCCCGACGAGCTGTTCCTGCACACCCTGCGCCGCTCGGCTACCGCCGCCTACCTGATCCAGTGCGTCACCTTGGCCCCCTTCATGCTGGTGTTCTTTGTCCTGGACCCCCAGAGCAACCCGGTGGGGCCCGCCCTGGCCTCCAGCTTCGCCGTGGCCCTGGTGTTCTTCTGCCTGCACCACAGCTGGCTGGAGTGGAAGGAGATGAGGGAGAGCGCATGAGCCTGACCACAAAGATCCGGGAGTACCGGGTGCGGGATAAGCTGAGCCAGGAGGAGCTGGCCCAAAAGGTGGGGGTCCGGCGGGAGACCATCGGAAACCTGGAGAACGGGAAATATAACCCCTCCCTGAAGCTGGCCATGGACATTGCCAAGGTGTTTGGATGCACCGTGGAGGAGCTGTTTTTCTTTGAGGATTGATGCGGGCTTGCCGCCCTGCAGGGAGTTGCCCTGCGGGGCGGCGGCTTTCTTTTTTGGAAAGGGGTATTTCGCCGCCGGGGCGGCGAAGCGCCCCCCAAAAAATTTTGCCCAGACTGCCGGAATAGTCTTGACAAGTGTAGACTATTGTGATAGTCTTTACATACAGACTATTGCAATCGTCTGAAGGAGGAACAACACATGGAGCTGAAGCTATTCGATTCTGAGCGCAAGGTGATGGAGGTGCTGTGGGACGCGGCCCAGGACCTGCCCGCCCGGGAGGTCGCCCGGAGGCTGGAGCAGTCGGTGGGCTGGAACAAGAACACCACCTACACCGTCATCAAGAAGTGCGTGGAGAAGGAGGCCATTGAGCGCCGGGAGCCCAACTTCCAGTGCCACCCCCTGGTGAGCCGGGAGCAGGTGCGGGAGCAGGAGGCGGTGGACCTGGTGGACAAGTTCTTCGACGGCTCGGCCAGCCTGCTGTTTGCCTCCCTGGTCCACGGAAAGGTTCTGTCCCGGGAGGAGATCGACCAGCTGAAAAAACTGGTGGACGATTTGAAATGAGGTGAACAAGGGTGAACCTGTTGGAGCTGACCCTCCAGGGGGGCGTGCTCATTGGAGCCATCCTGCTGCTGCGGCTGCTGGGCCGCTACCGCCTGCCGGGCTGGACCTTCCGCATTCTGTGGGGAGTCGCCCTGGCCCGTCTGCTCATCCCCGTGGCTCTGCCCTTCCCCTGGAACGTGTACGCCGGACTGGAGCACCTGGCGGACGTTGGACAAACTGCCCAGACGGCCCCCGGCGTCCAGACGCCGGCAGAAATCCTCGGCCCCTCCCAGGGAGGGGTTATCCCAGACGTTCCCGCCCTTCCCACGGAGCCGGGACAGATCCCGGTCCCGGAGGCAGCTCCGGCGGCCGTGGAGATCCCCTGGCTGGCCATCCTCTATCTGGCGGGGGCGGCGGCCCTGGCCCTGCTCTTTCTGGTCTCCTACCGGAGGAGCGTCCGGATTTTCCGCACCGCCCTGCCTCTGACCCATCCGGCGGTAAACCAGTGGCGCGGGCAGATTCCCGCCCTGCGGGGGGTGCCCATCCGCCGGTGCGACCGCATCCGCTCGCCTTTGACCTACGGCCTGATCCGGCCGGTGGTCCTGCTGCCCAAGGAGCTGGACTGCGACGACACACAGGAGCTGGGCTATGTCCTCCTCCACGAGGGGGCCCACATCCGGCACCGGGACGCCTGGTGGAAACTGCTGCTGGCCGCCGCTCTGTGCGTCCACTGGTTCAACCCCCTGGTTTGGTGCATGTATGTGTGCGCCAACCGGGACCTGGAGCGGTGCTGCGACGAATCCGTCGTCCGCGCCTGCGGCCTGGAGGCCCGGTCCGAATACGCCCTCACCCTGTTGAAGTGGGAGGAGCGGCGCAGCGGCCTGCTGCCCCTGTGCAGC
>CASFKT010000010.1 GCA_949295195.1 uncultured bacterium
GGGGGGATCGTCCATGTGAATGGCCATCTTGATGTCGCACTCGTGGCACACGGGCATCAGCTTCTCCAGGAAGTACTTCAGGTTCTCCCACAGCTTCTCCTTGGTCACAGGGCGGTACATCTCAAACAGCTCGTCCAGGCGGGCCATCCGCTCCGGCTCCCAGCCGGGGAAGGTCATGCCGTTGAGGTTCTCCAGGATATAGTTGGCCATGGCCTTGGGGTCGTCCTGGATCAGGTCCTTCTCATAGTACAGGGCGGTGGAGCCGTCGGGCAGGGGGTGGAACAGGTCAGTGCGGGTCCAGTCAAAGACAGGCATGAAGTTGTAGCAGATCACCTTCACGCCGAACTCCTTCAGATTCCGCATGGTCTGAATGTAGTTGTCGATATACATGTCCCGAGTGGGCAGCCCCACCTTGATGTCGTCGTGGACGTTCACCGACTCCACCACGTCCATGTTGAAGCCGTAAGGCTCCAGCTGCTTCTGGACTTCGGCGATCTCCTCCTTCTCCCAGACCTCGCCGGGCTGCTTGTGGTGCAGGGCCCAGACGATGCTGGTCACGCCGGGGATCTGTTTGATGTCGGACAGTTTGATGCTGTCGTTGCCCTCGCCGTACCAGCGGAATCCCATCTGCATGGGCATATGCATGCGCCTCCTTAAAAATAATAAATTGTCACTCCCTGCGGGCCGCCTCCGGAACGCAGGGTGCCGCGTTTTGGACGTCTCAGGGTCTCCACTCCCCGATCCGCCCCTCTGTTTGATATTCTAATATACTAGTATGCTAATTTCAACTGGCAGTTCCTCCTTTTTTCGCGGAACATTTTTGTATAGAATGCCAGTTTTCCACCGTCTGTTCCTAGACTGCCCCCATCTAACCTACCTCAGAGCCCTCCCGTTACCGCTTTCCGCGCTTTCGGGCCGTCAGGATAGTGCTCACCATGGGCCCACACCTCCCGAGGACAAGGGTGGTGTAGGAGGCTTTCTTCGTGGCGGCGGCAGCCGCCAGGATGTCCACTCCCCAGGTATTCTACTTTTTTCAAGTCAGGCGTTTTGGTGCGGCACACCTTGGCCTGGAGCATGAGCATAGCCTGGGGCTCGCCCAAATTTGTATTATGGTGAGTCCAATTTTATACGTATATTTCCCTCTTTGTTAATCTCTAGGCCGTGTTTGAAAAATGTCAATATACCCAAACGGCGGGTCTTTTTCCGCTATGCTGCGTTCATTTTCCTTGCAATCCACCAAGGATTGCTGCGTCAAATTGCCTTGCCTAGCGAAAAAATCCCTCGCCGTCGGGCACATTCCCATTTTTCAAACAAGGCTTAGGCTCAAGCGTTGATTTTATGTTTTTTCCCTTTAAGGGAAAAAATAAGGGAAAATATCTCGTTTAAAAACTGCGCTTCTCTTCAATGGCATGAGCAGAAATAGATCTCAATTATCTTATCAATTTCAAGCAAGCTATTTTCATTATAGCCAAAGAAGTGGGAATTGTCCTGACACAGGGTAACGCAGAATACTTACTTCAAAAGTTTCCCTATCCTGAAAAGTTATATCACCGTACTCAAAGTATTTCATCCGCCTTCTAACGCTTCTAACTTTTCTCGTCAATAAAAGCAGCTAGAATCCTGAAACCGGTGAGTTAAATAATTCTTCCCTCTATTATCCTTTAAAAGGGAATCTTTAAAAGGCAGTACCTCCACCACAGGAATGGTATGTCGAATGCTCTGCTTCCAATATTCATATGCTAATTATTTTTGCGATTGCTCAGCTCTTAACAAAATTTTTCAGATTTTACTTGTCTCATTGGTGTCCAATAAGTATAATAATATTTGAGGTGACGTCTGATGGCACTGGAAGAGCGCAAAGCAAGCATTTTGATCAATACAGCGGGAGGAACCGCCGGCCCAGGCGGGAGAACTTACCGGGTGGCCCTCCCACCCGTGTGGGTGAAACAGTTGGGGATTACGGAGACAAATCGGGAAATTCTTCTGCAATTTGATGGGGAAAGCATTACACTCCGCCCAATGGCACCAGACCGCTATGATGCATTCTTGGCAGCTGCCCGCAGCCGGGGACACAAGCTGTTAATTCTGCATTTCTATGATGGGAATACTCTCTGCACCAAAATCTGTGTCGATCAGTCTACCCGCCTGCTTGCCATTGAAAATGAGGTAGACACTCCGCTCTCCACAGCTTTTGGGGTCAATCAGACACCTACCTGGGATGATCTGCAAACCTTTCTGGAGGATCGCTGCATTCCCCAGCAGCGGGACGGGCTGTCATACTACTTGGAAGATCTGGGATTGGATCACTATGATCCTCTGGCCATCATCCGGAAGACCCAGGGCCGCATGGCAGAGGACGCCTGCTGGATTAAGATTGTGGAGGGCTGAAGATGGCGATTAAACTGACGACAGGGACGCGAATTGCTGAAACATCCTCTAAGGGCAACCAGGAAAAATGGCGTGAGAATGACCGTTGGTACAAACTGGATTTGTTCGGCTATGAGGGACTGGCAGAGACGGTTACCTCTGCCCTGCTGGCAAAAACCAATGTGAAGGAACTGGGGTTTCGTACAGTGCCTTATCTCATGGAGCGCTTGGAAGTTCATCGCCGCACTCGGAACGGCTGTTCCAGCCCCAATTTTCTGATGCCAGGAGAGGCCATTGTTACCCTCTCGCAGTTGCTTCGGAAGGGGGTCGGACCAGACTGGCAGACAGCGGCTGGGCGGCTCCCCAATCTGCGGAGCCGAGTGCAATGGATGGCGGAACAGGCCACGGAGCTTACCGGCCTGGCCCGCTTCGGGGAATATCTCACACTGCTGTTTGAGATAGATATGCTCTTTGGCAATGAGGATCGGCACCTGAACAACATCGCTGTCCTGCGGACAGGAGAGAGCTTTGACTATTGCCCGCTTTTCGACTTCGGCGCAGGGCTGCTCTCCAACGTCCGGAATTACCCCATGGATATCTCCCCCAAATCCCTGGTGGGCCAGCTCCGCGCTCAGCCCCTTGGCACTACCTTTACTCGGCAGGTCCACGCCGCCCAGGCAGTCTATGGCCCACAACTGGAGTGGACCTTCACCCCCAAAGATTTAGCCGCTGTTTTAGACCGTGCACTGGTGTTCTACACCCAACGGGACGTCCCTTATATCCGGGATCGAGTGGAGGTGTGCATCCGAGCGCAGCAGAAGAAACTGATGTTATAATGTGAATATAAGGGCTGCGATAAAGTTTTGCTTGTGCAGGAAACTGACAAAGATACTGCCATGAATGCCTCTGTCAATGACTGATTGGAAACACAAAGAGCATTCTTGGGTGTCTCGGAAGAACCCGGCATCGACTAATGGACAAGATGTTGTGGAGATGGGTGATTATTTCGTATGAAGGAGTAACTTAAGCCCTGTTCGGTACAGAACCGAACGGGGCTTCCCTTAAATTTGCTTTTCCTGTGTCTACTTTTGCTTGACAAGTGCAGCAGTCCCTGGGTATTCCCCTCTCCCTCCGGCGGCCCTATGTCCCCGGACAGCGTCCTCCACATGCTCCACCGGGTGCTGAAGCGGGCGGGACTGCCTCAAGTTAGGTTCCATGATCTGAGGCACCCGTATGTCAAGCACACGACAAAAAATATAATTCTGAAAAGCAGAAAACCTGAGCTACCAAGATGGATTTGATCACTCGGGCTTTCTGTTTTTACCTATTCGCCCCATGAAAGTTTTTATGCTGAAAACGTTATTCAACGCCTATATCTTTCCTCCACTGCATCCACAAATCACGTTACCTTTAGAATATTTTTGGTGCTCTGAGAAAGGTCACTGAGATGAAAATTCTTTGATTGTAGCTGTTTCTGAATCATATCAAAGGTTTTGTATCAACCAAGGGTTCTGATTTCCGTGAAAATCATGAGGGGAAACGACTCGACAAGCCAGCCGTTTCCCCTCATATCCTCACAGCTTATCGCATGCTGGGGCCCATGCTCCAGGTAACCACTGCAGTCTCTGTGCCAATATTGGAAATCTGGTGGGGCTCTCCCTCTTCGATGAGGAGGATATCGCCTTCATGCAGCTCATAATACTTGTCACTGGTGGGGTTAAACACCGCTACATGTCCCCGACTGCAATAGAAGATCTCGTGAGAATTCGGGTGCCCCGAGTCCACACCACCGGTCTGTCCGGCCAGCAGAGTGGAGGTTCCAAAGGTGAGCTTCCCAGTCACCACATATTGGCGGCACGCCTCCGGGCCATCCAGGAAGAATTCCGCTTGTTCGGGTTTGATTACTTTCATGATCCGTCTTCCTTCCTTATCCAAAGAATTCCGGTTCCCGGTAAAGCAGGGGCTCTCCCGGGTACCGTTCCCCCCGAACTACCTGTCCGAGGAACACGACGTGATCGCCAGCCGCCAGGCTGTCTGTCAGTTCGCACTCCAGATAGGCCAGGGCTTTAGCCACCAGGGGGTGGCCCGTCTCTCCGGGCACTGTGGGCGTGTCCAGAAGCTTGTCGCAGTCCCGGCCAGAGATCCGGCCGTTGCGCAGGGCCGTCTCTCTTTGTTCCTCAGACAGTACGCTCACTGCAAAGCCCCCAGCTTGAGAAATCAACTGGGTGGTTAGGTGCTTGGAACTCACCGCCACCGCCAGGGTAGGAGGAGCACTGGAGACCTGGCACAGCCAGGCAGCTGTCATCAGGTTGTCCTTCTCTGGGGTATGGACCCCCAGAACATACACTCCGTGGGTGATAGCGGACATAGCATTCTTGATTCCTGCGGGTGTCTGCATCCGTTCTTCCTCCTCAACTGAAGAAATTGACCACAACCATCTCGATGGGACACACGGCAATAAACACACAGACCACTATAATGGCCAGAATCAATGGCCAGCCCTCTTTGAAATACGTACTCATCTTCACCTTGGTAATACCCATAACGGTGAACATCATTACGCCAAAAGGAGGTGTCACGCCGCCCAAGGTATCCATCAGCACCATCACGATGCCCAGGTGAATCACATCCACCCCCAAAGACTCAGCCACGGGGATCAGCAGGGGAGGGAGGATGACCAAGGCAGCGGCGGTATCCAGGAACATGCCCATAATGAACATCATGCCCACAACAATGAGAATGAACACGGTGCCGTTTGTCGCTACAGCTGACAGGGCCTCGGCGGCTCGCTGGGGGATGTTTTCCCAGAGCATATAACGGGAGAACAGACTGGCAGCAGAGAGGATCATCAATACGCTGGCAGTGCTCTGAAGGGACTCCACCAGGATCTTCTTCACATGGTGCAGGCGCAGACGTTTGTACACTAGGGCGCCCACCAAGGCGGAGTAGACCACAATTACGGCAGCACACTCAGTGGCGGTGAAGAAGCCCATGCGCAGGCCGATGACGATGAATATAGGGAGCAGCAGAGCCCACATGGACTTGCCGGTGATGCGGAGGATCTCCCTAGCACTCAGCTTGTGAGTCCGGGTGGGCTCATAGCCTCGCTTCTTAGAAATGAACCAGTTCATAACCAGCAGCACTACGGTGAGCAGAATGCCTGGCACATAGCCGCCCAGGAACATATCGCCTACCGAACAGCTAGCGGCAGTGGCATAGATCACCATGGAGATTCCAGGGGGAATGATAGGGGTAATGCAGCTGGCGGTGGCGGACAGCGCGGAGGAGTAGCCCAGAGAAAAGCCTCGCTTGGTCATCTCCGGGACCAGCATCCGGGCGTCAAAGGCCGCATCAGCACAGGAGGAGCCGGACATCCCCCCCATCAGGCAAGACATTAGAACACTACTGTTTTGATGTCATTGATTACATCAAAACGCAAACTGCTCTTTGTGGTGTATTCACGGAGTTCCTGAAGGCTCTCCAATTTAAGCGTTTTCCCGTCCTGGAATGTAACGAGTCCAGTATGGCTTCTGGGGTTGGTCTCCTCCGTATTGACGATGCGGGTAATAGCCGCCGTTGTTTCTGTCGTGGCGTGGGACAGGATGTCCTGTCCTAAGATAGTTCTCCATCAGTTCCCCCGCAGCATAGGCCAGCTCATAGGGCGTGCCCTCCGGGCACTGATGGAAGGCCTCCTTCTGGTAATAGGCGGCCACCTCCAGCCCCAGGCGGCGGCTGCCGGAGTGAATCACCAGCCAGAACCCGCCGTCCGCCCCCCCCGGTCCAGCTCAATAAAGTGGTTGCCTCCCCCCAGCGTGCCCACCGCACACAGGGCCTTCTCCCGCTGAACGTGTCGGAGACAGCGCAGGTCCTCCAGGCCGGTCTCCTGCGCAAACCGGTGGGGCATGGAACGGATTTTGGACCCGGCGGGAATCTTCTCCCGGATCACCTTGTCCAGCTTTTGCAGTTCCAGCCGCTTTGCCCGCACCTTCAAAACCGTCATGCCACAGCCAATGTCCACCCCCACCAAACCGGGGGATACCCGATGGGAGATGGTCATAGTGGTGCCCACGGCGCACCCCCGTCCTGCATGGACGTCCGGCATGACCCGGATGGTACTGCCCTGGGCAGCCGGGCTGCCGCACAGGGCCCGGAGCAGGCCCTCCTCCGCCCCGGGATCGATGGAATCCGCGTAAACCACCGCAGTTTGTGTCTGATTTTTGATTTGAATCAAAGCATACCCTCTCTTTTTCATCGATCTCATTTTGTATGTTCCCACCCCCTGCGGGGGCGGGAATAGCTGCTATTTCAGGCGGAACACCGGCCCTTTGGGCGGGAAGGGCAGCCGGTTTCCCGCGGGCACCAGGAAGGCGTGGTTCCGTCCCCGAAGGGTCAGCCGGTCGCAGTCCCCGTCGGTGATGATGAGCACAGGGGCGTCTTTGGGAAATTTGGGGTCCCGGTTCAGCAGATCCACGGCCGGCTGGAGCACGGTCCCGCCCCGCCCCCGCACCTTCACCGCCCCGGCGATCTCCTCCGGGTGCATGATCCCCTGGTCATAGGGAGCGGCATCGCAGAACACCACCCGCACATGGTGTACCTCCCTTGCCTGGCTGTAGCTGGCAATGGAGCCCAGGGCCGCCGCCAGCAGGGCGCGATCCATGGAGCCGGAGGTGTCCAATATCACCCCAAAGATGCGCTGTTCCCCGGGCGTCTCTTCCATGCGCCAAGTGGGGCGGGGGATGTCCGGGGTGGAGCTCTGGCGGCGGCTCAGCCGGGCGTAGGATCGGCGGCGCTCCAGGGGGGCGAAGTTCTCGTCAAACCACTTTGCCAGCTCCACATCCCACCGGATGGGCGAGCGGCTGATGGCGTGGATCTCCTCCACCAGGCCCTTTGGCAGAAACCCGCGTCCGCCTCCCTGATGATAGGCCACCCCCCGCTGGAGGGCGGAGCGGTAAAAGGCGTCGGTCTGGCCCCCCTCCAGTGTGTCCCACCAGCTCCCGTCCCCATAGATCAGATCGTCGATGGCACGGCCCCGGTAATACCGCACGTCCTCCCAGAGGAGGTCGTAGACCGCCTCTGCGGTCATCCCGTGAAACTGCTGGTCAAACAGGACTCCCTCCGGCATCTGACCCACCTCCATCTCCGAAAGCCAGTCGTTAATCACATAGTCACAGGCCACATTCCACAACAGCGGGTCCCGCTCCTCACACCGGGGCACATGGCACAGCGCTGCGTGGAGAAATTCATGGGCCAGAACAAACTTCCACTCCTCCAGACTCAGGGGAGCGTCCGGGTTCACATAGATCTCTTTCAGCTGTGGGTGGACTGCGGCGATCTGGACCCCAAGCCGGCGGACTGCTGCCCGGTCGCTGACCAGGCGGAAATCCGCCGCCACCGCCCCCAGCAGGGGGTAGCTGGAGATAAACCACTCCCTGGCCTCCCGGCAGAGGTTTCCGCCCGGCCAGAGCGGGTCGTCCTCCAGGGGCTCCAGTCCGGCGGCCTCCCGCACCGCATCCCGGATGGACTGCTGAAGGGACAGGGCGAACTGCTCCTCATAGTCGGTCCAGCCCTTGCCCCGCCAAACCATGTCCGGCCGTCCACAGGTCATGGTGGAAAACCGGTCCGTGCCCGCCAGCTCCGGCATGGCCCGCAGCTGTTCCCAGAGCTGCTCCTCCCCCTTGGCGGAGAGGGGCAGCTCCCCGGTAAACTCCACCGGTGGTGTTCCAATACGGCAGTCCTGCAAAAAGCGGGTCACCGCCAGGTCGCAGGCCGTTCCCCACAGAGGGTCCCCCAGGCGGTCCTCCCGGAGATGGCCCAGCCCCAGGTGGAGCATACAGTGGGCCAGGACATACTCCCACTCCGGTACCGAGGCCTCCCGGCGGGGATTGAGACAGATAGCCCCCTGGCTGGTCACATAGGCCCAGTCCCCCCGGGCCATGGGGTAGCGGTTATCCCGATGGACCCCTACGCAGCGGGCCAGCCCCCCCAATGGCCCCTGATACAGCTTTCTCAGGGCCCGCTCATGGGGCAGGGGCTGTTTGTCCTTCTTGGCGGGCGCCCCCTTCTGGTGCTTTCTCATGTGCCGTTCCTCCGCTTGGCCAGGGCGGGGATGTCCCGCACCGCCTCCACCACAAACCAGCCGGGCAACGTCTCCCCATTCTCCGGCGTAATGGCCATCTGGACCACCTCCGGGCTGATGTCCGCCAGCTCCACCAGCAGTTCCTTGGCCCGCAGGGCCAGGGCCTGGGCCTCTCCGCTCAGCTTCCCCCGGTTTTTGGGCAGCTCCTTCAGCAGCTGTGCCCGGAAGCTCTGGGCCAGGAAGTACAGCACATCCCGCTCCTCCGGCCTGTCCGGCCAGCGCTGCTCCCCGTTCAAAATTCGCTTCAGGGAGTATTGGCTGCGCACCTGGCGCACATAGGCGGCAAACTGGGTGGCGTGGGCGGCGGTGAGGCAGCCGTTGGCCAGAATAGCGATCTCCTGCTCGGTGACGCCGGAGCCGCAGCTGTTCAGGGCGTCGCTGAGCATGTGCCAGCTGCGGGGGGTGGAGAAGGGCTCCTCCGTCTTGGATGGCTGGCTCCACAGCTGGTCTGGCCGGGCACAAATGTAGTCATAGACCCAGGGGTGGATGCCATGGGCGGCGGCCCACTCCAGCCAGAGGCGGCTGTCTGCCCGCAGCTCCACATGGAACATCCGGTTCAGCAGGGCGGAGGACATGGGCTTGGTGATGGCGTTGTCCTGGGCGCGGTTACCCGCCCCCACTACAATGGAACCCTCCGGCAGCCGGTATTCTCCAATGCGCCGCTCCAGAATCAAGGAGTAGAAGGCCTTCTGCACCTCCTGGGAGCAGGCGTTCAGTTCGTCCAGAAACAGACAGTAGGGCTCCTCCCGGGCGATCATCCGGGGCGGACAGAATACGCTGCGCCCCTCCACGATCTGGGGCACGCCAATGATGTCCTCCGGCGCCAGCTGGCTGCCCAGGAGAGAGACGCACTCCAGCCCCACATCCGAGGCAAACTGCTCCACAATGGCGGACTTTCCGATACCGGGCGCCCCCCAGATAAACACCGGTCGGACCGTGCTCACGTTTAAAAGCACGTCCATCAGCTGCTTTTGATCTACAGAAACAGGTAAATTCAAATCAACAATTCCTCCATATAATCATCGTAATACTTCTTCCCTGTCGTCTCAAATCGCAGCATAATATCACATCCTTTCTGTGTCATCCCCAGTATAGCACCGCAGAGAGACAAAATCTGTCCTTCTGCCCATTTGTAACAGACATGTTGGGATACTGTAACCGAACTGTCACAAAGCGTTGCCTTTCCGGGGAAATCGTCGTATACTAAGCAAAAAAGAAGGAGGCTGGGCCGCAATGGCGGGACATCACTCAAAAAACAACCGGATCCTGGACTTGTATCAGCGCCTGTGCGCCGGACGGCTCATCCGGAAGGGGGATGAGGCCCGGCGCTTCGGCGTGGACGAGCGCTCCATCCAGCGGGACATTGACGACATCCGCGCCTTTCTGGAGGAGCAGGCCGCTGAGACCGGAGAGGGCCGGACAGTGGTCTACGACCGCCGGAAGAAGGGTTTCCTGCTCCAGGGCGGACAGTCCCCTCTAATGAGCAACAGTGAAATTTTGGCCGTCAGCAAGATCCTGCTGGAGAGCCGGGCCTTTTCCAGACAGGAGATGTCCCGCGTTCTGGACAAGCTCATCTCCGGCTGTGTACCCCAGAGCAATATGAAGCTGGTCTCCGACCTGCTGGCCAATGAGAAGTTCCACTATGTGGAGCTCACCCATCCCGCCCCCATCCAGGATAAGCTCTGGGACATGGGCAGCGCCATCCAGCAGCGCACCCTCATGGAGCTGGAGTACCAGCGGCAGGGGCAGGCGTCCTCCCCGGTCACCCGGGTGGTGGAGCCGGTGTCTATCTTATTCTCGGAATATTACTTCTACCTGAATGCCTACATTGTGGAGATGGACCCGCGGGGGCGCTATGTCCACAAATACGACTACCCGGCCATCTTCCGCATCGACCGGATCGAGGGGTACCGGACGCTGCCCCAGCGGTTCCATCTGCCCTACGCCAACCGGTTTCAGGAGGGGGAGTTCCGCAAGCGCATCCAGTTCATGTACCCGGGCCGCCTCCAGCGCATCCGCTTTTGCTACACGGGAAGCAGTGTGGACGCGGTCCTGGACCGGCTCCCCACCGCAAAGGTCATCCGTCAGGACGAGGGACGGGCCATTTTGGAGGCGGAGGTCTACGGCAAGGGTATCCTCATGTGGCTACTCAGCCAGGGAGACCGGGTGGAGGTGCTGGAGCCTCAATCCCTGCGCCAGGAGATGGAACGGACTCTGGAGCATGTACTTGCCCTGTACCGGGAGGGGTAACATTCACGGGATCTCTCTTTTTTCTGGCCTCCCAGGCAGGATCCCCAGCTTGACCAGATCGTCATCCGTGAGCTCACGGCCCATTTCCTCCGCGATTTCTTCCATCTCACCGCAGTATTTCTGATAGAGCTGATAGGCGCACCCAAAGAAGGTATCCGCGTGCTTCCGCACATCCTCCTCCAATTCAGAGACCGCGTCAAACAGTCCCTCCACCGAATACTCGGTCTCATCGTGGATGAGCCGGCATAATCCATTGAGCAAATCGTTCTCAAAGAGGTCGATGTTGTAGTCGTGGTCCTCGATGTCGATCTGCTCCAGAAAATAGCTGCGCTGGTACATCTGGTAATAGTCGGAGCTGTCCCACAACTCCCGCTCAAATTGTTTTTGCAGTTCCTCCTGGGCGCGGTCTACTTTGCGGTCCAGCGCGGCAATTTGCTCCTTCCAATAGGGGGAACGGCCGCTCAGAGGTTCCAGCAGGCTGACGAACCGCTCCGCCCCCTTTTGGATCCGCTCTCCGTAGCGCTCCGCAAGCACATCCGCAAGACAGCGGCTCTGGCCGGGGGAAAAATATGACGAGAAAGGCCTGCCAGTCACCAAAAATGTTCTGGCCAGGACGAAAAACAAATGCGCGGCGAAGCTGGCACAGCTCCGGGAAATGCTGAAAGAGCCTGCGCTGAACCAGCCCAAACCGGGGATCTTACTGGCCGACTGGCTGGACCTCTGGTATCAGGGGTATAAGAAGCCAAACCTCCGGCCCAATACCCAGATGTCATACGAACGGCGAATTTATCAGCATATCATCCCAGCTCTGGGACAGTTCCAGTTAGACAAGCTGACCACCAGAGACATTCAGGGATTCTACACCGATCTCAAGAAAAACGGCAGGCTGCTTCGCACCGAGCTCTATGGCGAGGGCCTGTCCGACCAGACCGTCCGGGGCATCCACACCACTCTCCACGCCGCTCTGGACAGAGCTGTGGAGGAAAAGTTACTCTTCCGCAACCCAGCGGACAACTGCAAGCTTCCCTCTGCCAAGGCCAGGGAAATGCAGGTGCTGACGCCGGAAGAAATCCAGCGGCTACTGATTCAGGCCAAGGAGGATGGCTGCTACGAGCTTCTGCTACTGGAGCTGGCTACCGGCCTGCGCCGGGGCGAGATCCTGGCGCTCCAATGGGATGACCTGAACTTCCGCACCGGGGCGCTGCGGGTAGAACGGCAGGTACACCGGGTAAAGGGCGAACTGGTAGTGTCTCCGCCCAAAACCAAGGCGGGCAACCGGACCGTGCTTCTCCCCGCCCCGGTTCTGAATGTGCTCCAAAGCTACAAGCAAACTGTCCGCTCCCGTTGGATGTTCCCCTCGCCAGTTAAGGAGGACGCCCCCATGGACCCCGCCGCGGTAAGAAAAAGGCTCCAGACCGTGTTGGAGCGGGCAGAGTGCAAGAGACTCCGCTTCCACGATTTAAGGCATACCTTCGCCACAGCCTCTCTGGAGCATGGGATGGATATCAAGACCCTGAGCACCATCATCGGCCATGTGTCCAGCACCACCACCCTGAACACATACGCTCACATCACTGACGCCATGCGGCAGAACGCAGCGGACAAGATCGACCGGGGGATCGGGAGAGCCGAACCGAAGCCCATGCGGGAATCAGCATCCCGGAAACTGGCCCCCAGCACCTTCCAGGCCCGCAAGGGGCAGCGGCGCAAGCCGGGCACCGGATGCGTCAGCCAAATCAACGACCATCTGTGGGAGGGCCGCTACTCCCCCATCATCAACGGCCAGCGCATGGCCCGGAATGTGTACGCAAAGACCGAGGCCGAGTGCGAAATGAAGCTGGCGGAGCTGATCCGGGAGATGAAAGAGGAGATCGCCGCAGCGAAAGAACACAGGAAACCGGATAATCTGGCAGGTTGACCAGGCCATTCGGCTGATTGCACAAACGGGCCTCCGGAGGCAAAATGTCCCGAAGGCCCGTGATTTTTCTGTCTGTGGCTTGTTCTGTGGTCAAAGGCAAATGGCGAAATTCAATATGCCCAAAATTGTTGTAAATTGCAAAAGAAAAGACCACTTTTCAAAAGAAAAGCGGTCTTTTTGTGGAGCTGCTACCCAGATTTGAACTGGGGACCTCATCCTTACCAACTGATTGAAGGGATGAGGTTTGCTGCTTTTGAGGCCTTTCTTGCTCTTTCCTGTTCGGAGTGCCATCCTTTCCGTCACTCTTGTGTCCACTGTTTCCGTTCATTCGTTTCCCCGTGTGGGTCACGGTGTGGATCAGAGTCCCCTGATCTCCTCCAGGAACTCCGGCAGCACATCAAAGATGATGGCACAGATCACAATCCAGTTGGTATCCTCATAGTGATGCACCAGCCGGTGCCGCAGTCCGGCAATTTTAATCCATGGAATTTCCGGATGGTTCTTCTTAAATTCATCTGACAGATTGTAAACATGTTCCCCGATATTGTACAGTGGTGTCGTGATTGTCCACTGTACCGTCTCCTCATTGCAAACTTTCTCCGGAGCGATTTGTTCTCTCTGCACATAATTCAAAAGCTTTTCTGTTGTTTCTCGAATTTTCTCTATTCTCTGCTGGTCACTGTATCTCATGCAATCTGCACCCCCTCGGCCAGAATTGCATCATAGAAAGCCGACTGAGGATTGATCTCCCGTAGTTCATAGACGTCCACAGGTTTCCCCAGAGCGCAGTGCAGCTCCTCCGCAATGCAGAGCACATCCGTCAGATCAAAGTCTTTTCCCCCAATGACGATCAGGTCGATGTCAGAGGCGGCGTCGGCCTCCTGCCTAGCGTAAGAGCCAAACAGGATTGCCTTTTCCGCGCGATATTTTTTCAGCAGAGGCAGCACGGCGTCAAAAATTTCGCTCTGGGAATAGATGCGCTCAGACATAGCAGCACACCTCCTTTGTTTTTAATATACCATACTCAAGCGGGGATTAAAAGTCCTTTCCCGGCCTTTTTCCCGCTCCTCTATGGGGCACTCAGAGCAAGGCATAGGGCTCCAATGGCCGGATATTGACTTTGAGCATAAAACTCTCCAGGTCAAGCGCCAGCTTTTGTATCTGGGCGGTGGAGGCAAAGGCTATCAGTATGCCACACCCAAGAGCAACAAGCCACGGCTTATCGTCCTGCCAGACCTGGCCCTTCAAGCATTGCTCCAGCAGAAAAAACAGCAAACCGAGATGCGCTTGATGGTTGGGGCGGCATGGGAAAACTCAGATGACCTAGTGTTCACGGATGAATTGGGCCGCCACCTTAAACACGATGTTGTTTATCGAAACCTGAAGCGGATCTTCCAGTGCATGGGGGTACCCGACTTGCGCTTCCATGATCTGCGGCACTCCTACGCTGTGCTGTCCCTCCAGTCCGGATGTGACATCAAAACCGTGCAGGAAAATTTAGGCCACTACGCTGCGGCGTTTACTCTGGATACCTACGGCCACGTCACCGAGCAGATGCGCCGGGATGGTGCAGAAAAAATCAACAACTTCATAGAATCTATGGAGAAGAAAATGGGCTGATCCAGTTCGTAAGGGAAAATTTAAGGGAAAAATCGCCCAAAAAGCAAAAAAGAAATCCTGTAACCGTTGTGGCTACAGGATTTCTTTTTGGAAGGGAAGGTTAAAATCGATATTTTCAGTTTTGAACCTGTTACAATAAATGCCACCCAACCGGCCTTCTGGCCGGCGGCGCTTTTGCGCCGTGCGAGCGTTTTGCCGCAGGCAAAACCTCGGCGCAGGCGGAATTCACTTCCGCCGAGCATTGAAATATCGAAGGGTGGAGCGGGCCAACGGTCCGCGAAACCCAAAAAGAAAGACACGCTTTTAGCGTGTCTTTCTTTTTGGTACGCCCGAAGGGACTCGAAGACTACGTTCATGTTTTCGGTCCATATTTCGCGGTCATTTTCTACGTACAAACACGTCATCGGTGAAAAACCTGATGTTATTTGGTGTTGACTAGGTACAAAGATCAATTCTGCGATTTTTCCCTTTAAGGGAAAACTTTTGGCGGGATACCGCATAGATCTCACATTCGCTAAGCCTTGTTTGAAAATTGGAAATGTGCCCGACGGCGAGGGATTTTTTCGCCAGACAAGGCGATTTGACGCGGCAATACTTTTTGTATTGCAAGGAAAATC
>CASFKT010000011.1 GCA_949295195.1 uncultured bacterium
CCCTCGGCGCTGACTCCGGTGTGGTATATTGCCACGGATACCCGGAATTACCGGCTGGACACCCTGACCGGGGAGCTGAGCCGGGCGGAGGAGAGCGGCGCCTGAGCATGGACGTCTCTCTGAAAAACAAGAAAAAAGTGCTTGACAAGAGGACGGGGTACTGCTATACTACTAGGGTACAACAAAGCAGGAACGGTGCCCCGTCCTCACCCCAGGCCAGCGCCAAAGGGTTAACATGGAGAATCTCCGCCGGAACATCTGTGTTCGGCGTGATTTTGCTGTGACGCGGGTGCCATTCAGGCAGACGCGTTTTATTTTTTTGTTTGGAGGTGCTTTCCCATCGCTAACACAGGTCATCAAACCAACGAAGAGATCCGGGATAAGGAGGTCCGCCTGATCTCGGAGAGCGGCGAACAGCTGGGCATCATGTCCTCTCAGGAGGCGCTGCGCCTGGCCGAGGAGCGTGAGCTGGATCTGGTCAAAATTTCGCCCAATGCCGTGCCCCCGGTGTGCAAGCTGATGGACTACGGCAAGTACCGGTTCGAGCAGACCAAGCGTGAAAAGGAAGCCCGGAAGAACCAGCGCGTGGTGGAAATCAAGGAGATCCGGATGTCCCCCAGCATCGACGTGAACGATTTCAACGTCAAGCTGCGTAACGCCCAGAAGTTTCTGGCCGAGGGCAACCGGTGCAAGGTCACCGTCCGGTTCCGGGGCCGTGAGATGGCGCACACCAACATCGGTCAGGAGCTGCTGCTGAAGTTTGCCGAATCCTGCGGCGAGGTCGCCGTGATGGATAAAAGTCCGAAGCTGGAGGGACGGCATATGTCCATCTTCCTGTCCCCCAAGCCGGTCAAGGACGCGAAAAAGTAAGTCGAAAAGGAGTTTTCTGTTATGCCGAAGATCAAGACCCACAGCGGCGCCAAGAAGCGTTTCGCTCTCACCAAGAACGGCAAGGTCAAGCGTGCCCACGCCGGCAAGCGGCATCTGCTCAACGGCCACGGCAAGACCACCAAGCTGAAGAGAGGCCTCCGGAAGGGCGGCTATGCGGATAAGACCAACGAGGCCGCCATCAAGCGCATGATCCTGTATAAGTAAGAGAAGGAGGCTGAAGAACAATGGCAAGAGTGAAGGGCGCGATGATGACGCGCAAGAGAAGAAATAAGATCCTGAAGATGGCCAAGGGCTACTGGGGCGCCAAGTCCAAGCACTTCAAGATGGCCAACCAGGCCGTGATGAAGTCCGGCGTGTACGCCTATGTGGGCCGCAAGCGCAAGAAGCGCGATTTCCGCCGCCTGTGGATCACCCGGATCAGTGCCGCCTGCAAGCTCAACGGCATGAACTATTCCACCTTCATGAACGGTCTGAAGAAGGCCGGGATTGAGATGAACCGGAAGATGCTGGCCGAGCTGGCCGTCAACGACAAGGCCGCTTTCACCCAGCTCACCGAGACCGCCAAGAAGGCCCTGGCCTGAGCGCGGCTTCTTGGAATCAAGTGATATAGGAAAAGCGCCTGGACCTGTGTCCAGGCGCTTTCAGTTTGTCAAAAACCCTGTGCAGAATCAAATCCACCTGAGACAGGGCGGGGGAGCTCGAGGGGACAGCCGCCCGCCTCGAGTGGAATCGAATGCCATGAATGCCTTGCTTGGCAAGGCGTTCAGCGAGCGCTGCGAGGACTTTTCCGCCGCACAGCGGTGGGAAAATATCGGCATTTTTTTGTAGAGAAAACTGCTCCGCAGGCACAGGGCCTGCGGAGCAGAGGTCTATATGGAGTGAGAGGCCTGTCTTTTCCATTAGGCCGCGGCAGCCGCGACCAGGGACTCGAAGAAGTTCAGGCAGATATCCACATCGCACAGGGCGGCCTCAGGATTGTTGTCATAGATGGCCAGCTTGCAGTCATTCTCGGGATGGAACTGCACGCCCAGGCAGAAGGTGTTGTTCTGATTCTCCACGCCCTCAATAATGGTCACGCCGTTGTCCACGGTCTGGGCCACCACGGTCAGGTCGGTGCCCTCCACGCTGCGGACGGCCTGGTGATGCCAGGAGGAGACATTGGCCAGAGTGCTGGAGCCCACGATGCTGTACAGCAGGGAGTCGGTGCCGATCAGCTCCACATCGTGGCGGGCATAATCCCGGTTCTCAGCGTCGGCGGGCATCCGGTGCAGGTCGTTGTACTCCGCGCCCTGCTCGGCGTAGTAGTCGGGGATCTCCTGGATGAAATCGGCGCCGGAGACGATGCTCATCATCTGCATGCCGCGGCAGGCGGCGAAGGTGGGCACGTCATTGTCGATGCAGTAGGCCATCAGGGTGTAGTCGGAGATGTCGCGGGTGGCGTTGATCTCCTCGCCGCCGTTGGCCTCCTCCTGAGGCACTGCGAACAGGGAGGGGCTGATGTCCTCACCGCCGGTGAAGAACACGCCGTCGATGCCCTCCATCACCTCAGCCACGTTGGTGGCGGAGTAGTTGCGGGCCTTGATCTGATCAGCATACTCCTGCAGCAGGTTGCCGGTATCGGCCACATAGGCGCTCTGGATCATGCCGTCCGCGCCGTAGCCCACGGCCGTGCTGGTGACCTGATAGAGCTCCACCGGGTTGCCGCCGGCGGCCTCGATGACAGCCTTGAAGCCGGCATAATCCTGGTCATTGGCCTTCCAGGTGATGCCGATATAGGGCTTACCGACGAGGGAGGAGCCGTTCTCCAGCATGGCCTGGAACTGACCCTCGGTCACCGCCGCGTCGGCGCTGTAAGTGATTCCGTCTGTTAGTCCGACCCGCGCCGCGGTGGTGCTGTAATCAGCGGGCCAGGAGGTGAGCATTTCCTCAGGGACGCCGGCATACTGCATGATGGCGGCGGCGGCCTCCACCTGGGTGGTCTGGGCGTCCGGGCTGAAGGTGTCTGCGCCGGTGCCGCTGACCAGCCCCTGAGCGTAGGCCAGGTTGATGTAGCCCTTGTACTCGCTGTCCTCCGCCACATCGGAGAACACGCTGGCCTGGCTCTGATACTGGGCGACCTGGTCGGTCAGACCGGCTCCCTCCACCAGGAGCTTGGCCATCTCACCGCGGGTCAGGGTATCTCCCTCGGCGGCGCCAGCGGTAACGGCCATCGCCAGAGTGAGACCAGAGGCGATAGTCAGGGACAGGGCTCTGCGGAAAGTCTTTTTCATAAGCTGTACCTCCTTCGATTTCTCCCAGCCGGGCAGAGAGGAAGGGGACGCCACAGAGAGATCCTTTCTGTCGCGGCTAGTCAAAATGACACATCATTTGTAAAATCCAATGGGTCATTTTGATTAAATTTAGTATAGCGCAGGCATAAATTTGCTGTCAAGTGGGGAAAGCCTTTTTGAAGAAAAGTTTTCTATACCAGGGAAAAGTTGAGTTCTATTCTTGAAAGAGGCTGGAAAGGCGGAAAACTGCAAAAAAGGTTGGATCTGGTTCCGTACTGCCGGAGCGAATCAGGGGAGCAGAGCCCGCTCCCGGTCCGGATGCTCCCCGGACCAAGCGGTCTGAGGCATGGTGGCAATCCAGGACATCTCCTCCTGGGACAGGGAGAATCGGAACAGGTCCAGGTTTTCCCGCATCCGCTTCGGGCTGGAGGATTTGGGGAGGGGGAGCACACCGTTCTGCAGGGCGAAGCGCAGACAGACCTGGGGCACAGTGACCTGATGGGCGGCGGCGATCTCGTTGAGCAGGGGGTCGTCCATCAGCCTCCGCCGCCCCAGGGGAGACCAGGCGGACACCTGAATGTGGTTCTCCCGGCAGTACTGAACCGCGGCACCCTGAAGATACCCCGGGTGGTACTCCAGCTGATTGACCATGGGGAGAAGCCCGCCGCGGGCGGCGAGATTCATCAGGTGATGGGGCAGGAAGTTGCTGGTGCCGATGGCACGCACCTTCCCCTGCTGGTACAGCTCCTGGAGGAAGTCCCAGACCCGGGCGTCCAGCTCCTTCCAATCGGACCGCTCCAGATCCGGACGGGGCCAGTGGATCAGGTAGAGGTCCAGGTAGTCGGTCCCCAGAGCCCGGAGGGAGGCCTCAAAGGCCGCCCGGGGATCATCCATCTGGGTGCGCCAGAGTTTTGTGGTGAGGAAAAACGACTCCCGGGGAAGCCCGCTCTCCCGGACAGCCTGGCCCAGCGCCTCCTCCGTCTGGTAAAAAGAGGCGGTGTCAAAGTGGCGGTAGCCCGCCTCGATTGCGTCCAGAAGGATCCGCTTCTGCTCCGGCGGCGTCAGGGCATAGCACCCAAAGCCGATGGCGGGGATATTCATGCCGTTAGATAGAACAAAAGATTCCATTTCAAAGACCTCCTTGTCGTGGAAAATACCTTATCATTTTATCGCGGCGGGCACAGGGGCGCAAGAAAGAATTTTGTGAAATTTACACGATAAAACGGGAACTGTTATTTACTGAAATACTATATGAGGTATAGTTAAAATGTTATAAATACAAAATGGCGCGTTGCTGGGAGTGCTTTTTTGTGCTAAAATAGCATCTGGCCGGGCGAAACCGGTAAAATACGGACTGTGTGTCGGGAGCGGCGGGAAACCCGCATCCCGGAACAGGGCCCTGGAATCGATTCGGCCGCCGCCCTGCCTGTGTGAAAAAGCGTTTCAGTGTGTGGAAAAAATCAGCCGCCTGTACCGTCCTTGAGGAGATCCTGGAGACTGAGGAAAAGTTTGGAGAGGATCATGTTGGCGAAGAAAATTTCATTTGGCTTGGGAGCGCTCCTGATGCTGGGGATGCTCCTGATGGGAATTTGGAATCGGGCCTCCCTGTCCGGAGCGGGGGGAGAGGTCCCGCTTTGGCTGAGCATCCCCTTTGCAGGGCTGCTGCTGTGCATTGCCCTGTGTCCGCTGCTGTGCTCCTCGTGGTGGGAGAGCCATCAGCCCTGGGCGGTGGCGTTCTGGTCGCTGGCCTTTCTCATCCCCTATGCTCTGATGGGGGGACTGGGTACGGCGGTGGAGACGGCGCTGGAGTGCCTGATTGGCGACTACCTCACCTTTATTGTGCTGCTGTTCGGCCTGTTCTGCGTGGCCGGCAACATCTCTCTGGAGGGAGATCTGGCCGGTTCCCCCCGGATCAATGTGTTTCTCCTGCTTCTGGGCACGGTGCTGTCCAGCTGGATCGGCACCACCGGAGCCAGCATGCTCATGGTCCGTCCGGTGATCAAAATGAACGCCTGGCGGCGGCACCGCAGCCACATCATGGTGTTTTTCATCTTCCTGATCTCCAACATGGGCGGCTGTCTGACCCCCATCGGGGACCCTCCGCTGCTCATGGGCTTCTCCCGGGGCGTGCCCTTCTTCTGGAGCCTTCAGCTGGCCCCGGTGCTGCTGTTCAACGCGGTGATCCTGCTGGCGGTCTTTTACTGGATCGACATGCGGGCCTACCGCAAGGACATCGCCGCCGGCAACATGCCCGACATCCGGAAGCCGGGCACGGAGATCCACATCCGGGGGCTTCACAACCTGATCTTCCTGGTGATGATCGTGGCCGCCGTGGTGCTCAGCGGAGTGCTCCCCACCCTCCCCATGTTCCAGAATGAGGCGGGCGAGGTGATCGGCATTCCCATCTTCGGCGAGGTCACCCTCACCATCCCCGCGCTGCTGGAGATCATTATTATCCTCCTGGCGGCTTTCCTCTCCTTCAAGACCACCGACGTGTCGGTGCGTAAATCCAACCACTTCACCTGGGGGGCCATCCAGGAGGTGGCGGTGCTCTTTGTGGGCATCTTCATCACCATGCAGCCCGCCCTGATGCTCCTCACCGCCAAGGGCGGCGAGCTGGGGCTGACCCACCCGGCGGAGATGTTCTGGGCCACCGGCGCCCTGTCCAGCTTCCTGGACAACACTCCCACCTATCTGGTCTTCCTGACGGCGGCCTGTGCCCAGGGGGCCCAGACCGGGCTGGCCACCACCCTGGGGGTCGTGCCCACTAAAATGCTGGCGGCCATCTCCTGCGGCGCGGTGTTCATGGGGGCCAACACCTATATCGGCAACGCCCCCAACTTTATGGTCAAGTCCATCTCGGATGAAAATGGTATCCGCATGCCGTCCTTCTTCGGGTATATGTTCTGGTCGGTGCGTTTCCTAATCCCCGTCTTTATTCTGGATACACTGATCTTTTTCATGTGAGGAGGGCTGAGTTGTCATGGAAGAGACGAGAAATTTAGTGTTTGAGATCGCAAACCGCCTGTATGATCTGGACGCCGAGGTCTACCGGGTTCTGGGGTCCGGCCTGGGCCGGGTGTTCAACGCCAGCCGGGAGGAGTCCATCCGGGAGCTGACCCAGATCATGAAGGAGCACCGCACCAGCCACTACCTGCGCAGCTCCCTGGCCCTGATCGGCAACATGGCCCGCACCATCCCGGAGCGGCAGGAGCGCTCCCGGGTGATGACCGAGTACAACGAGATCTGGAAGCTGATCCAGAAGCTGCCCGACCGCTTCGGCGCGGTGGATATTTTGGACGAAACGCTGGCTGGGCTCAACCAGTCCTTCTCCCATAACAGCTGGAAGGGCCGGTTCAGTGCGGGAAACCACCTGGTGATCTGCATCGGCCGCACCTATGGCAGCGCCGGGACCGACGTGGGCTTCAATCTGGCGGACACTCTGAAGATCAACTACTATGACACGGAGATCTTTGCCGAGGTTCTGAAGCGGCTGGAGGCCCAGCAGGACCACATCCGCGACCGGGCCAGCTTCACCAACCCCCAGGATCTGAATCAAGACCCCATGGCGGTGGAGAAGCCGAAGGGGCTCAAGGCCCGCATCCGGGAGTTCAGCCGCTACCACGGCCTGCCCAAGGCGGAGGCGGTCTTTTTCAACCAGAGCGAATTGATCTGCGACATGGCCCGGCGGGAGGACTTTGTCATCATGGGCCGCTGTGCCGATGTGATCCTCACCAACCACCAGATCCCCCATGTGAGCATTTTCGTCAACGCCCCCTTTGAGGTGCGGGTGCGCCGGGTGATGAAGCAGGACAACCTGGACTATAAGAGCGCCCGGAAGTTCCTCAAGAAGGTGGACCACCGCCACCGCTCCTACTACGAGTTTTTCACCAGCCGGAAGTGGGGAGACGTGGTCAACTACGACCTGTGCATCAACTCGGCCAGCTACGGCATCGAGGGGTCCGTGCAGCTGATCGAGCGGCTGCTTCTGCAAAAATAATAGACGCCCGCCCTCTGCGGGCAGGCAGAGCAAAGACCGCCGTACGGAACGGAACGTACGGCGGTCTTTTGCCGTCTTTTCCAGCCGTCTGTCACCAAAAGGGGCCTATCTTCATAGCTTGATGCAGAACGTGACGGGAGGATGGGTTATGAGACAGGAACTGAATTTCTGGGTTCTGGGGGGCGATATGCGCCAGGGGAAGCTGGCCCAGCTGCTCTCCGAGGACGGCCACCGGGTCCACGCCTACGCCCTGGAGGAGGGCGTGGTCCCGGCCGGGGGGCTGACGGTGGAGGGCTCGCTGCTGGGGGCGGGGGAGGCGGACTGCGTCGTCCTGCCCCTGCCGGTGACCCAGGGGGAGGGAAAGCTGAACTGTCCTCTGTCCCGGCTGGAGCCCACGCTGGTCCAGGTGATGGAGGCCCTCCGCCCGGGGCAGATGGTGTGCGGGGGACGGGTGGACCCGGTGACGGAGGCCCTGGCCGGACAGCGGGGGATCACGGTGCTGGACTACTTCGCCAGGGAGGAGCTGGCGGTGGCCAACGCGGTGCCCACCGCCGAGGGGGCGGTTCAGATCGCTCTGGAGCAGATGCCCATCACCCTCCACGGCTCCCGGGTGCTGGTGATCGGCTTCGGCCGGGTGGGCCGGGCGGTGGCCCAGCGGATGGCTGCCCTGGGAGCCAGGGTCACCGTGGCAGCCCGGCGGTACGAGTCCCTGGCCTGGGCCCAGGCTATCGGCTATGGGGCGGAGAAAACCGGACAGCTGGCGGGCTGGCTGTGCGGGTACGACCTGGTGGTGAACACGGTCCCCGCCCTGGTGCTGGGGGAGGCAGAGCTGGCCGACCTGAAGCCCGACTGCCTGGTGCTGGACCTGGCCAGCAAGCCGGGGGGCGTGGACCTGGAGGCCGCCGCCCGCCTGGGGCGAAATGTGATCTGGGCCCTGTCCCTGCCGGGAAAGGTGGCCCCGGTCACCGCCGGCGCGGCCATCAAAAACACGATCTATAACATGCTCCACGAGCTTGGCGCATAGGAATAGGAAAGGAAGCGGATATTATGTTGGAAGAGAAAACCGTAGGATTTGCCATGTGCGGCTCCTTCTGCACCCACAGCCGGGCCATGGAGGCCTTGGAACAGGTGAAGGCCCGCTTTGCCCATGTGGTCCCCATTGTGTCCGAGTATACGGCGGCGGCGGACACCCGGTTCGGGGACGCCCACGACCTGATGCGGGAGATGATGCGCATCTGCGACCACCGGGTCATCTCCACCATCAAGGAGGCGGAGCCCATCGGGCCCCAGAAGCTGCTGGACCTGTTGATCATCGCCCCCTGCACGGGAAACACACTGGGAAAGCTGGCCAACGGGATCACCGACACCAGCGTCACCATGGCGGCCAAGGCCCATCTGCGCAACGGGCGGCCGGTGCTCATCGCTCCCTCCACCAACGACGGGCTCTCCGCCTCCGCCGCCAACCTGGGGAGCCTGCTGGGCCGCAAGTACATCTATTTTGTCCCCTTCGGCCAGGACGACCCTGTGCATAAGCCCACCTCGCTGGTTGCCGACTTCTCCCTGGTGGCCGACGCGGCCCTGGCCGCCTTGGAGGGGCGGCAGCTCCAGCCCATGCTGGTCACTCCATGAGCTTTTCTCCCGTCCGGCCGATTTCCTCCCGGCCGGATAAAGCAATGGCCCGGAGGCGGTTTTCTTCCGCCTCCGGGCCTGCTTATTTGGTTTTTGTTATACGTAGCCGTACATGCCCCGCACGGATACCTCCCCGGCGGACAGGGCGGCCCGGCGGCCGTCGGGGTACTCCACTACCAGACGGAAGTCGTCGTCGATGGCCACGGCAAAGGCCTCCTCCCGGGCGGCGGGGGTGATGAGCTGGACCTGCTTTCCCACAGTGAGGCAGTCGGCGCGGTACCGGTCCAGGTAGTCCTGTTTGTTCTGGGGGAACTGGGCGTACATCCGGTCCAGGGCCCGGATGATCTCCACCGCCAGCTGGGCCCGGCGGACGGAATGGCCCAGCTCCTGGGCCAGGGAGGTGGCGATGGGCCGGACCTCGGCGTCAAAGTCCTCGGGGGTGTGGTTCACATTGATCCCGATGCCGGTGATTAAGTAGTCCAGGTCGTTGCTCTCGCTCTCCAGCCCCAGCTCGGTAAGGATGCCGCACAGCTTTCTGCCGTTCAGCACCAGGTCGTTGGTCCACTTGATCTGAGGGCGGACGCCGCAGGCGGCCTCAATGCCGTCGCACACCGCCACCGCCACCCAGGCGGTGATGTCGGCCACCTGGCTGGGGTCCAGCCTGGGGCGGAGCAGGGCGGTGAGGTAGAGCCCCTTCCCCTTAGGGGACTGGAAGGAGCGGCCCCGGCGGCCCCGGCCTCCGGTCTGCTCCTCGCTGACGATGACCAGGCCGTCGGGGGCCCCGGCCATGGCCTGGCGCTTGGCCTCGGTGTTGGTGGAGTCGATGGTCTCCAGGCACATCAGGCTCCCACCCACCCGGCAGCCGGAGAGGGGGCCGGAGAGCTCCCCCTCCCGCACCCGGTCCGGGGCGTTCTCCAGGCGGTAGCCCCGGTTGGGGGCGGATTGGATCACATAGCCCTCCTGGCGCAGGGCCTCAATGGCCTTCCATATGGCGGCCCGGCTGATCCCCAGGGCGCGGCTCATGGCCTCCCCCGACACATAGCGGTCCCCCTGCTCCAGCAGCAGGGACAGTACCTTCTCCCGGCTCATGGTGTTGTCCTCCTGGTTTGGTAAGTCTCTTTTGGATATTATAAAAGAAAATGGGGAACCCCGTCAACCGGCGGAGGGCTGGGAACTTTCGGTTGCAATCCGCCGGAGGGGTACGGTATAATAAAAACGGTCCGGATTTCGGACCAAGGGGGCGGAAAATACGCCTCCACCCCATCAAAAGGAGAACGGAACCATGATTCAATTCAACCACTTTAATTTTAACGTCCTGGACCTGGACAAGAGCCTGGCCTTCTACAAGGAGGCCCTGGGCCTGGAGCCGGTGCGGGTGAAGGACGCCGCCGACGGCTCCTTCCAGCTGGTCTACCTGGGGGACAGCCGTACCGATTTCCAGCTGGAGCTCACCTGGCTCCGGGACCGCACCGAGCCCTATAACCTGGGGGAGTGCGAGTTCCACCTGGCCTTCGTCACCGACCAGTACCAGGAATTTTATGAGAAGCACAAGGCCATGGGCTGCGTCTGCTTCGAGAATCCGGCCATGGGCATCTACTTCATCAGCGACCCCGACGGCTACTGGATCGAGATCGTCCCGGAGAAGGACTGATGGCGGGGGAACGAAACAGCGGCTGGCCCGGATTTTTCCGGGTTTTTGCCGTCTTTGCGGCCCTGATGCTCCTGCTGGCCCAGAGCGGCCAGGAGCTGGTGCCCATCTCCAGCGGGGACTGGCAGGTGCTGTCTATCTATGAGGGGCTCACCCGCTGGTCGGTTCCCGCCCTGTTCATGGTGTGGGGGATGTATTCCCTGGAGGGGGGAAATAAATCCGCCCTGGGCGGAACCCTGCTGACCCTGGCCCTACCCGCCTTCTGCATGCTGGTGTTCTGGGGGGCCCTGTACGCCGTGGTGTCCCAACTGCTGGGGGGCGGGGCCCTCACCCTGGGGGGCGTCTGGTCCGCCCTGGTGTCGGCGGCCCAGGGGGACACCTATTTCCATCTGTGGATTCTGTATCCCCTCATCGGCCTGTACCTGGTCCACCCCTTGATTCAGCGGTTCGCCTCGTCGGCCAGCCGGGGGGAGATTTTGTACGTCCTGGGCCTGGCTTTCCTCTTTGCCAGTGCGCTGCCCATGTGGGCCGCCTTCCACCCCAATCAAGTGCTCACCGTCCTGCTGGAGCGGTTCCAGGTCCACATGGTGCTGGGCTATATGGGCTACTACCTGGCCGGGTGGTATTTGAGGCACTTTACCATCGGCCGCATTTCGGAATTTCTCATCTACATCCTGGGTATCCTGGGGATGGTCCTCACCCTGGCGGGGCCCAGCCTCATCGGCGGGGGCCGGGACCTGTGGTACAGCTATACCGCCCCGGGGGTGGCCCTGACGGCGGCCGCCCTGTGCACCCTGTTCCGCTATGTGCTGGGGGTGAGCGAGGAGCGCTCCCGGCGAAGCGCGGTATACGCCCTGGGGGAGTGCGTCTTTGGGGTGTACCTGTTCCACCAGATCTGGGCCTTGGTGTTCCGGTGGTTCGGGATATCCCACCTAGCCCTGGGGGTGGTGGCCTCGGTGCCGGTGTTCGCCCTGGTCTATTTCCTGCTCTCCCTCCCCTTTGCCTGGCTGTTCTCCCATATTCCGGGGGTTGGGCGCTGGCTGGCGGATTAAAAATGCTGGAATAGGGCCGCCGCAATCTGAAATTGCGGAATTTCCGCCTCAAGTTGCTGGCAGAAAACATCCCCGCCGGTTACAATGGAGTCAGAGAGGGAGGTGGAGTCCATGACATTGGGAGAAAAGCTCCAGCGCCTGCGGAAGGCCCGGGGCATGTCCCAGGAGGAACTGGCCGCCCGGATGGGGGTCTCCCGGCAGGCGGTCTCCCGCTGGGAGCTGAACATCGCCCTGCCGGACACAGAAAATGTGGTGCGGCTGAGCGAGCTGTTCGGGGTGACCACGGATTACCTGCTGAAAGAGCGGGAGGCGGAAGAAAACCCGTCCCCGGAGCCGGGGATACCAGCTTCCAAAGACAGATACTCCGCCCAGCAGCGGGGCGGCGGCATTCTGCTGGCCCTCTCCCTGTTGGGTCTGCTGGTTATGGGGATTTTGAGCTCCATCCAGCCCACCGTCAGTTATTACCCCGACGGGAGTGTGGCCGCGGACGGCCTGATTGCCTGGGTGCGCGCCCACGATTTGATGTGGCTGCTGGGCCTGTGTCTCCTGGGGGCGCTTGTGAGCGTGTATCTGCTTGTGAAACACAGGCGTAAATCGTAGATTTGTGAGCGGCGAAGAAGCAAACCCGGCGCTATGGATCATTCCACAGCGCCGGGCTTTTTCTCTGTCAGGTCTCCGCCTCCCGCAGGCGCTCCACGATGGTGTGCCGGGCCACCGACCGGTACACCCCCAGGGGGACCAGGATGCCCAGAAGGGCGAATATCGGGATCACCACCAGGAAGGGGACCAGGGTCAGACGGTAGGTGAAGAACCAGAACAGGTTCCCCACCGCTGTGAAAGCCGCCGGGCCCAGCGCCAGGGTCAGCGCCAGAGAGATGGCCGCCGCCCCCAGGGCGTAGAACAGCCCCTCATACACCAGCATGGTCTTCAGCTGTTTTCCCGTCATGCCGATGGACTGGAGGACGGCCAGCTCCCGCTTCCGGGCCAGGATGCCGGTGAGGATGGCGTTGAAGAAGTTCAGCACCCCCACCAGCCCCACAATGAAGCTCAGGGCCCCGCCCAGCAGCAGGAACATGGAGCGCATGCTCTCAAACTCCCCGGCGTAGAGGGCCTTGCTCTCGTAGTCCAGCTCCGGATTTACGTTCTCCGTGTAGTTCTGCAAAAATTCCTCCATGGGGTCATTGGCCTCGTCGGTGGTGTCAAAGGCGTAGTACATCACTGAGCTGGTCCCGGTGTCCTCCACGAAGGTCTGAGCGTTGAGAATAAACTCGTCGCTGCCGTAGTACCGGTAGCTGAGGGCGGAGGGCACCGTCACCAGGGCGGCCACCTGATACGCCGCGTCCCGGTACTTGACCGGCTGCGCCACCCAGTTGGCCCCGGCGGGTACATCCTCTACATTGGAGTAGGCGATGCCGGTGTCCGGGTCCACATATTCCCACTCCTCCACGTACCGGATGGTGACCGTATCCCCCAGGCGGGCCCAGTGGGAGTCCATGTCCGCTCTTCCGTAGTCGTCCTCGGCGTACACGGCGGCCACATATTTTCCGCCGTCCTCATAGAGCTTGGACAGGTCCCCCTCCAGCACCGTCAGGTGGTCCAGGGCGAAGGGGCTCATGCCGGAGAGCTGGACGTTTGCGGCCAGGTCTCCCGCCTCGTTCCGGCCGGTCAGGCGGATGGCGTTGTCCAGCTGTTCCGGGGTGTAGAAGCGCTGGTTCATCTGCCGGAAGTAGTCCTCGGTGATATACTCCAGGGCGGAGGAGGTCTGCCCGTACACCACGCCGCCGTCAGTGATGCCCCCCTGGGCGCCGATGTCGTCCATGGCGGACTGGGGCACGGCCATATCGGGGGTGAAGTCCAGAACGCTGTTTTGAAACTTCCCGGCGTTGGCCACGATGAAGTCGCTGGCGGTGAAGTTGGACACATACTTGTCCATGTCAAAGCCATTGGTGAAGTTCACCGTTACCGTCAGCAGCACCACCGCCAGGGACAGGGAGGTAATTGTGACGGCGGTCTTGCCCCGGCTGCGGCCCAGGTTGGCCCAGGCCATGGCCAGCAGGGAGGAGCCGCCTGCCCCCTGATGGGCAAGGCGCTTCCCGGAGGGGCGGCGGGATTTTCTTCCGGCCCCCTCAGTGTACCGCACCGCCTCGATGGGTGAGACCTTGGCCGCCATCCGGCCGGGCCGGTGGCAGGACAGGAGCACCGTGAACAGGGCGAACAGGGCGGAGCCCAAAAAGAGCGCGGG
>CASFKT010000012.1 GCA_949295195.1 uncultured bacterium
CTCGTCAAAGAGGATGACGGAGTAGGGCTTCCGCCGCACGGCCTCCGTCAGCTGGCCGCCCTCCTCATAGCCCACGTATCCGGGAGGCGCGCCGATGAGCCGGGACACGGAGAACTTCTCCATATACTCGGACATGTCGATGCGCACCAGGTTCTTCTCGCTGTCGAACAGGGCCTCGGCCAGGGTCTTGGCCAGCTCGGTCTTGCCCACGCCGGTGGGGCCCAGGAACAGGAAGGAGCCGATGGGCTTGTTGGGGTCGGCGATGCCGGCCCGGCTGCGCAGAATGGCCTCGCTGACCAGGCGGACCGCCTCGTCCTGGCCCACCACCCGCTTGTGGAGAATGTCCTCCAGGTGGAGGAGCTTCTCCCGCTCCCCCTCCATGAGGCGGGCCACCGGGATGCCCGTCCACCGCTCGATGATGCGGGCGATCTCCTCCTCGGTGACCTTATCCCGCAGCAGGGACCGCTGTCGGCCCTCGTTGGCGATCTGCTCCTCCGCCTCCAGGGCCTTGCGGAGCTCGGGAATGCGGCCGTACTGTAGCTGGGCGGCCTTTTCCAAATCGTACTCCCGCTGGGCCTTCTCCAGCTGGGCGTTGGCCTCCTCCAGGTCGGAGCGCAGCTTCTGTACCTTGCCGATGGCGTTTTTCTCGTTCTCCCACTGGGCCTTCTTGGCGTTGAACTCGTCCCGCATGTCGGAGAGCTCCTTCTGGATCTCAGAGAGATGCTCCTGGGACAGCTTGTCGGTCTCCTTTTTCAGGGCGGCCTCCTCGATCTCATGCTGGATGATCTTCCGCTGGATCACATCCAGCTCGGTGGGCATGGAGTCGATCTCGGTGCGGATCATGGCGCAGGCCTCGTCAATCAGGTCAATGGCCTTGTCGGGCAGAAAGCGGTCGGTGATATACCGGTTGGACAGGGTGGCGGCGGCGATGATGGCCCCGTCGGTGATTTTTACGCCGTGGTACACCTCATACCGCTCTTTCAGGCCGCGGAGGATGGCGATGGCGTCCTCCACCGAGGGCTCGTTCACCATCACCGGCTGGAACCGCCGCTCCAGAGCGGCGTCCTTCTCGATATACTGGCGGTACTCGTTCAGGGTGGTGGCGCCAATGCAGTGGAGCTCGCCCCGGGCCAGCATGGGTTTCAGCAGGTTGCCCGCGTCCATGCTCCCCTCGGTCTTGCCAGCTCCCACGATGGTGTGCAGCTCGTCGATGAACAGGATGATGCGGCCTTCCGACTTGCGCACCTCGTTCAGGACGGCTTTCAGCCGCTCCTCAAACTCGCCCCGGTACTTGGCGCCCGCAATCAGGCTGCCCATGTCCAGGGAGAAGATGGTCTTGTCTTTCAGGGAGTTGGGCACGTCCCCCTTGACGATCCGCTGGGCCAGCCCCTCGGCGATGGCGGTCTTGCCCACGCCGGGCTCGCCGATGAGGACGGGGTTGTTTTTCGTCTTTCGGGACAGGATGCGGATGACATTTCGGATCTCATCGTCCCGGCCGATCACCGGGTCCAGCTTGTTCTGCCGGGCCCGCTCCACCAGGTCGGTGCCGTACTTCTTCAGGGCGTCGTAGGTCTCTTCCGGGTTGTCGCTGGTGACCCGCTGGTTGCCCCGGACGGAGGCCAGGGCCTGCATGACCTTTTCCTTTGTCACATTATAGGTGCGGAACAGCTCCTTCAGCTGCCGGTTGGCGCTGTCCAGCAGCCCCAGGAAGATGTGCTCCACCGAGATATACTCGTCCTTCATGGACTGGGCGGTGGACTCGGCGGCTTTCAGAGCCTTGTCCACGTCCTGGGCGATATAGACCTGCCCCGCCTCCCGGCTGCCGCCGGACACCTTGGGCAGCTTCTCCACCTGGGCGGTCACCGCGGCGGTGAAGCTGGGCACCGTCATGCCCATGGCGGACAGGAGCTGGGGAATAAAGCCCTGCTCGTCGCTCAAAAGGGCCAGGAGCAGGTGCTCCTGCTCAATCTGCTGGTTGCCGTGTTCCACGGCGATATCCTGGGCCCCCTGAATGGCGGCCAGGGATTTTTGGGTAAATTGGTTCATATTCATATGCAAGAAACCTCCTTTACTTTGGTTTCGATGTTTGAACTTAAATTAGCAATCGCTTATATTGAGTGCTAATATAAGAGTATAGCAAACCTGGAGAAAATGCAAGAGGGGAGAGAAAAATTTTTCGGAAAAAGCGGGCGGACCTACAGGCCCGCCCGCCGCTAACGTCTTTTGGATTACTGAATGGAGATCTTCCGGCTCTGGGGGACGACCTCGCCCTGCTTGGGCAGGATCAGCGTCAGCACGCCGTTCTCATAGGCGGCGGAGATGCCCTCCTCCTGGATGCCGCTCACGTCGAAGGAGCGGGCGTAGCTGCCCACCCGGCGCTCCCGGCAGATGTACTTGCCGTCCTGCTTGTTCTCGGTGGTCTCCTGGTGCTTGGCGGTGATGGTCAGCACGTTGTCCTCCAGGTGCAGGTCGATGTCCTCCTTCCGGAAGCCGGGCAGGTCGGCCTCCAGCAGGTAGTGGTCGCCCTGGTCCTTGATGTCGGTGCGGAAGGCGGGCAGCCGACCGCTGGGCTGGGCGGGGAACATGCTGCGCTCCATCTCGTCAAACAGGTCGTTGAAGGTGCGGCTCATATGGTTAAAGGGAAGCATGGTATACATTGTAAAAACTCCTTTCGGCGCTGGGGGAGCGTTCTGTTCCGGTCCCCCGGCCCTCTCTTAACTTTGGCTTTAGTATACCGTGGAATTATGAACAGTTCTCGCAGAATATGTGTCTAAATTGTAAATTCTAGCACTCGATAAAATAGAGTGCTAATTTCAAGGGGGCCGCCTTGCTCGCCGTCCCTCCGGCTGATATAATGGAACAGAAATCGAAATCGGCCTCCCCCGCCGGGGCGGAGGCGCGCAGATCAGGAGGGAACTGTTCCATGAAGATCCTCGTATTTGGCCCCAAGGCCCGCTATGACGCCTACATGCCGGAGTTTGCCCGGGAGCTGGGGGCGGAGCTGGTGTTCTGCCCCCTGGGCAGCTCGCCCCGCCAGGCGGCGGCGGACAACCCGGACGCCCAGGTGCTGTTTGACGACCCCGTTATAGATGTGGACCGGGAGATTCTGGACCTGCTGCCCGATTTGAAGCTGATCCAGTCGGAGGGGGTGGCCTTCAACCGCATCGATCTGGAGGCGGCCCGGGAGCGGGGCGTCTATGTGTGCAACAACAAGGGGTGCAACGCCGACTCGGTGGCGGAGCACACGGTGATGCTCATGCTCATGGTCCTGCGCCACGGGATCACCGGCCACAGCGCGGTGCTGGAGGGCCGCCAGATGCAGATGAAGGAGGCGGTGATGGCCTCCAACAGCCCGGAGCTGGGGGAGCAGGCCGTGGGACTGGTGGGCCTGGGGGACATCGGCCAGGCGGTGGCCCGGCGGCTGAGACCCTTCGGCTGTCCCTTGTACTACTACACTCTCCACCGCCGTCCCCCGGAGGTGGAGGCGGAGCTGGGGGTGACCTATCTGCCCCTGGAGGAGCTGTTTGCCGCCTGTGGCATTCTCTCCCTCCACTGCGCGGTGAACGACCAGACCCGGGGCATGGTGAACGAGGCCCTTCTGGAGCGGGTGAAGCCCGGGGCCATTTTGGTGAACACCGCCCGGGGGGATCTGGTGGACAATTTGGCGGTGCGCCGGGCCCTGCTGGACGGCCGCCTGGGGGGCATCGCCATGGACACCCTGGCCCCCGAGCCCACCCCCGCCGACCACCCCCTGGTGGACCTGCCGCCGGAGGTGGCCGACCGGGCTATCTACTCCCCCCACCTGGGGGGCAACACCGGCGGCTCCTTCCGCCGGGCCCACCGGAATATGTGGGAGAACGCCCGCCGCATCCAGGAGGGAGAGCGGCCGGTCCACATCGTCAACGGACTTTAAGCCCGCAGCAGAGCGCCCCGTCTCTCCTCGTTCCAATGAGGGAGGCGGGGCGCTCTTGCCACTACATCATTCTTAAAATCTCCTTTTTCAGCCGGGCGATGATCCGCTTCTCCAGCCGGGAGATGTAGGACTGGGAGATGCCCAGCTGGTCGGCCACCTCCTTCTGGGTGCGCTCCTGCCGGCCGTCCAGGCCGAAGCGCAGGGTGATGATCTGTTTCTCCCGGGGCTCCAGCCGCTCCAGGGCCTGGCGCAGCAGCTGCCGGTCCACGTCCGCCTCGATGGGCCGCATGACCAGGTCGCTCTCGGTGCCCAGCACGTCGGAGAGGAGCAGCTCGTTGCCGTCCCAGTCGGTGTTCAGGGGCTCGTCAAAGGAGAGCTCCGACTTCTGGGCGGCGATCTTGCGCAGATACATGAGGATCTCATTTTCAATGCACCGGGAGGCGTAGGTGGCCAGCTTGATGCTCTTGGCGGGCTGATAGGTGCCCACCGCCTTGATGAGGCCGATGGTGCCGATGGAGATCAGGTCCTCCAGGTTGACCCCCGTGTTCTCAAACCGCCGGGCGATGTACACCACCAGACGCAGGTTGCGCTCAATGAGGGTCTGGCGGGCCTCCTCGTCCCCCTGCTCCAGGCGGGCGATGACCTGGGCCTCCTCCTCCCGGGTGAGGGGGGTGGGCAGAGTGCCGCTCCCCCCGATGTACATGATCTTGCCCGGCTGCACCAGGCCCAGCCGGGTGAGCAGGGCGGCCGCCCGCCGCCCCAGCCCCCTCCAGAATCGTCTCATGGCTGTCCCTTCCTTTCCATCTCAATCGGCCCCCAGGAGAGCCCGGTAGCCTCCCCCGTCGGATACCGGGGTGGGGGAGAGGGCGGTCAGCATGGGCCCCCGGTCCTCCTCTCCCACCTGCACTTGGTCCACCCGCACCGCCAGCAGCAGCCCCCGGTCCACCCCCACCGAGCGGTAGGGGAGCAGGCGGAACCGCCGCCGCCAGGGGTCCTCCAGCCGCTCCAGCGTCCCCGCCGGGTCCCGAAGGTCGGCCGGACTGGGCCGGATTCCAGGGGGCAGGAGCTCCTCCACGCAGTCCGCCTCGGCCACCAGCACCGGCCGCCCCGTGGCCGGGTCGGTAAGGGTATTCCCTGTGTCCACCAGGGCGATGAGGGACACCTGCCGCTCCCCCAGGGTGAGGCGCACCGGCCGGAGCTCTCCGGAGGCGGCGGTGTGCCGGCTTGTCCGCTGGAAGATCAGGGTGAGCGCCCCGTAGCACCCGGCGGCCGACAGCAGCACGATTTTCAGGTCCATGCCGGAGTAGAGCACTCCGTTGGACAGCGCGAGCCCCAGCCCGCCCAGCAGGCCGATGGCCAATACTCCGCCCCCGAAGGCGCAGGAGAGGGCGAAGAAGATGACCACCTGCCGCAGCAGCCGCCGGCTTTTCCAGAAGGCGGCCAGCACCATCAGCACCGCCGCCGCCAGACGGCAGGGGGGGCGGGCCAGAAAGGAGAGCCCCGGCAGGAAGATGGCTACCGCGTACAGCCCCCCCAGCACAGCCCCCAGCAGGAAGCGCAGCCGGGCCAGAGGCTCCCCCGCCAGCCTGGCGGAGGCCAGGAGCAGCAGGTAGTCCACCATTGCGTTGAGCAGAAACAGGGTATCCACATAGATGACGGTCACGGCTATACGCCCCCTTCCACCGCGGCTGCACCCTCTATTATAGGGGCTTGGACGAACGAAACCGGTCAAAACAGCTGGGCAGGCGAGGATTTACCGGCGGCTTATCCGTGCGCCGCAGCGTCGAAAAAAGCACTTTCCCCTTGCACACAGGCCGGAAACACGGTATACTGGGGGTGAGCTGGATGAGAATGGATTCCTTCCGGCTCCATTTATGAGAACAGTTCTCGGGACGGCTCCCGAGACGATAAAATGGCCACAGCGGCCGCAGAGAGAAATGAGGCAGACATGACAAATCAGGAGCTTAATACTCATGCCATTAAAGTGATCGGCCACCGCAATCCGGACACCGACTCCATCTGCGCCGCCATCGCTTACAGCCGCCTGAAAAATAAGCTGGACCCGGAGAACCCCTGCAAGCCCTGCCGGGCCGGCCTGCTCAACCGGGAGACGGAGTTTGTGCTGGACCACTTCCAGGTTCCCGCCCCCGAGCTGTACACCGACGTGAGCCCGCAGCTGCGGGACGTGGACATCCGCCCGGTCCCCGGAGTGGACGGGGAGATGACCGTGCGCCGGGCCTGGGCCAATATGCGGGACCAGGAGATCGACACCCTGTGCGTGGTGGATGAGAGCCGGAACCTCAAGGGGCTTATCACCGTTAAGGACATCGCCACCGCCAACATGGAGGTGCCGGACATCTCCATCCTGGCCGAGTCCCGGACCAGCTATCAGAACGTGGTGGACACCCTGGAGGGCACTGTACTGGTGGGGGACATCGAGGGACGGTATGTGGAGGGGAGCATCCGCATCGGCTCGGGCAGCGCCGAGCACATGGAGCGCACCATCACCAAGGGGGACCTGGTCATCGTGGGCAACCGCAGCGACAGCCAGCTGGCCGCCATCGAGATGGACGCGGGCTGCATCGTGGTGTGCTCGGGCAGCAAAGTGTCCAAGGTGATCTGCATGCTGGCCGCCGAAAAGGGCTGCATCGTCATCAGCACCCCCAACAATACCTATGTGTCCGGCCAGATGATCAGCCAGGCCACCCCCATCCGCCACTATATGGTGCAGAAGAACCTACTCACCTTCAACCTGAACAGTTCGGTGGACTCAGTGACCAAGGTGATGGCCTCCGTCCGGTTCCGGTACTTCCCAGTGCTGGACGACGAGGGCCGCTATGTGGGCGTGGTCTCCCGCCGGAACCTGATGAACCTGCACAAGAAGCAGCTCATCCTGGTGGACCACAACGAGCGCAGCCAGGCGGTGGACGGCATCGATCAGGCCGAGGTGTTGGAGATCATCGACCACCACCGCATCGGCTCCCTGGAGACGGAGGGGCCGGTGTACTTCCGGAATGTGCCGGTGGGGTGCACCTGTACCATCATCTACCAGCTCTACCAGGAGACGGGGGTGGAGATCGAGGACTCCACCGCGGGGCTGATGCTGTCCGCCATCCTGTCGGACACCCTCATGTTCCGCAGCCCCACCTGCACCCCCGCGGACGAAAAGGCGGCCCGGGCCCTGGCCCAGCAGCTGGGGCTGAATCTGGAGCGCTATGCCGACGCCATGTTTGAGGCCGGAGGGGATGTGAGCGGCAAGACCGCCGAGGAGGTCTTCAACGCCGACTATAAGATCTTCAACAGCAAGAACATCCGCTTCGGCATCGGCCAGGGCAGCTATATGAGCGAGAAGAACCGCAGGGCCAGCCAGGCGCTGATCGCCCCCTATCTGGAGACCGCCCTGAAAAATCAGGATCTGGACTTTATTTTCTACATGTTCACCGATGTGGTGCACTCCACCACCGAACTGATGATGGTGGGGCGGGGAGCTGATGTTTTGGTGGAGAAAGCCTTCCAGGCCGAGGTGAAGGATGGAATGGCCATTCTCCCCGGCGTGGTCAGCCGGAAAAAGCAGATGGTGCCCGCCCTCATCAACGCCATCAAGCTGGAGGACCTGGAAGAGACGGACTGACCGCTTTTGTCCCGCCCATGAAAAACAGAACACCCCGGCCGTTTTACAACGGCCGGGGTGTTCTTCTGTCTTTTAATGGGAAAATCAGGCGGTCTCCTCGGCAAAATTGCCGGTGTAGAGCTGATAATATTTGCCCTTCTTCTCGATGAGCTCGTCGTGGGTGCCACGCTCGATGATGCGGCCCTGCTCCATGACCATGATGCAGTCGGAGTTGCGCACCGTGCTCAAACGGTGTGCGATGACAAAGGTGGTCCGCCCGGTCATCAGGGCGTCCATGCCGTCCTGGACCAGCTTTTCGGTGCGGGTGTCGATGGAGGAGGTGGCCTCGTCCAGAATCAGCACCGGGGGATCGGCCACGGCGGCCCGGGCGATGGCCAGCAGCTGCCGCTGGCCCTGGGACAGGTTGGCCCCGTCGCCGGTGAGCATGGTGTTGTACCCGTCGGGCAGGCGGCGGATGAAGCCGTCGGCGTTGGCCAGCTTGGCGGCGGCCATGCACTCTTCGTCGGTGGCGTCCAGATTGCCGTAGCGGATATTCTCCATCACGGTGCCGGTGAACAGGTGGGTGTCCTGAAGGACGATGCCCAGACTGCGGCGCAGGTCGTTCTTTTTGATCTTGTTGATGTTGATGCCGTCATAGCGGATCTTGCCGTCGGCGATGTCATAGAAACGGTTGATCAGGTTGGTGATGGTGGTCTTGCCCGCGCCGGTGGCGCCCACGAAGGCGATCTTCTGGCCCGGCTTGGCCCACAGGCTGATGTCGTGGAGGACCAGCTTGTTCTCGTCATAGCCGAAGTCCACGTCCTCAAAGACCACGCTGCCCTCCAGCCGGGTGTAGGTGACGGTGCCCTCCGCCTTGTGGGGGTGCTTCCAGGCCCACACGTTGGTGCGCTCAGCGCTCTCATATAGACGGCCCTCCGCGTCCTCCCGGGCGTTGACCAGCTCCACATAGCCCTCGTCCTTCTCGGGGGTCTGGTCCATCAGGTCAAAGACACGCTGGGCGCCGGCGGCGGCGGTGACCACGAAGTTGATCTGCATGCTCACCTGGGCGATGGGGTTGGTGAAGCTCTTGTGCAGGCCCACGAAGGTGACCACGGTGCCCAGGGTGACGCCGGCCATGCCGTTGATGGCCAGGACAGCGCCCACGATGGCCACCAGGGCGTAGCTCAGCCAACCGATGTTCATGTTGATGGGCATGAGCAGGTTGGAGTACCGGTTGGCCAGGTTGGCGCTCTGGCGCAGGGCCTCGTTCACCTTGTGGAAGTCGGCCTTGGCCGCCTCCTCGTGGCAGAAGACCTTGACTACCTTCTGGCCGTCCAGCATCTCCTCAATGAAGCCGTCCACCTCGCCCAGGGCCCGCTGCTGCTTGACGAAGTATTTGCCGGACAGGCGGGAGAAGTTCTTGGTGACGGTAAACATCGCTATGGCGGCCAGCACCGAGACCACGGTGAGGGCGGGGCTCATGATGATCATGGTGATGAGGGTGGCCACCATGGTGAAGCTGGAGTTGATGAGCTGGGGAATGCTCTGACTCAAAAGCTGGCGCAGGGTGTCCACGTCGTTGGTGTACACGGACATGATGTCGCCGTGGGCGTGGGTGTCAAAGTATTTGATGGGCAGGGACTCCATCTTGTGGAACAGGTCGTCCCGCAGGTGGCGCAGGGTGCCCTGGCTCACATTGACCATGATGCGGTTATAGCCGAAGGAGGCGATGACGCCCACCCCCATGATGCACACCAGCTGCTTGATGTCCTGGGCCAGGCCGGTGAAGTCCCGGGAGCCGGTGGACAGCATGGGCTCGATATATTCGTCGATCAGGGTCTGGGGGAAGGTGGCCCCCACCACAGTGCATACGGCGGACACCAAAATGCACCCGATGACGAGAATAAACAGATATTTATAGTAGTGGAGCATGTACCCCAGAACCCGGTTCAGAACAGCCGGGCCGGTCCGCCTTCTCTCATTTGCGTTCATAGATGTCCCTCCTCTCACGCGGGCTGGTCGAAGTCGCCGCCGCCCTTGATCTGGGATTCGTAGATCTCCTGATAGATGGCGTTGGTCTTCAACAGGTTATCGTGGGTATCAAAGGCGTTGACCCGGCCGTTGTCCAGCACCAGGATGCGGTCGGCCCCCTCCACGCTGGACACCCGCTGGGCGATGATGATTTTCGTGGTGCCGGGGATCTTCTCGGCAAAGGCCTTCCGGATCTTGGCGTCGGTGGCGGTGTCCACCGCGGAGGTGGAGTCGTCCAGAATCAGCACCTTGGGCTTTTTCAGCAGGGCCCGGGCGATGCACAATCGCTGCTTCTGGCCGCCGGACACGTTGTTGCCGCCCCGCTCGATGCGGGTGTGGTAGCCGTCGGGGAAGCGGTCGATGAACTCGTCGGCGCAGGCGGCCTTGCAGGCCTCCATGCACTCCTCGTCGGTGGCCTCCGGGTTGCCCCAGCGCAGGTTGTCCAGAATAGTGCCCGAGAACAGGGTGTTCTTCTGGAGCACCACGGACACCTGGTTGCGCAGGGCCTCCATGTCGTACTCCCGTACGTCCAGGCCGCCCACCTTGACGCAGCCCTCGTCCACGTCGTACAGGCGGCAGATCAGGTTCACCAGACTGCTCTTGCCCGAGCCGGTGCCGCCGATGACGCCGATGGTCTCGCCGGACTTGATGTGCAGGTCGATGTCGGTGAGGGCGTCCTTGCCGCTGCCGTGCTTATAGGAGAAGCTCACGTGGTTGAAGTCGATGGACCCGTCCTTCACCTCCATCACCGGGTGCTCCGGATCGTGAAGGTCGGGGGTCTCGTCCAGCACCTCACGGATACGGCGGATGCTGGCCATGGACATGGAGATCATGACCACCACCATGGACAGCATCATCAGGCTCATGAGCAGGGACATGATGTAGCTGTACAGGCTGGTCAGGTCGGCGGCGCCCAGGGTGCCGTCCACCACGATGAAGTGGGCGCCCAGCCAGGACACCATGACGATGCAGAAGTACACGGCGATCATCATGGCCGGACCGTTGAAGGCCAGCAGGCCCTCGGCCTTGACCGACAGGTCGTACAGATTCTTGGAGGCCTTGGAGAACTTCTTGTCCTCAAAGCGCTCCCGCACAAAGGCCTTCACCACCCGGATGGCGGACACGTTCTCCTGGACGCTGGCGTTCAGGTCGTCGTACTTGCGGAACACCTGGCTGAAGATGCGCAGGGTGACCACCATGATGGCGCCGATAACCACCACCAGGAAGGCCAGGGCGATGAGAAAGGTGAGGCTCAGCTCCACATTGATGTACATGCACATGGCGAAGCTGAAGATCAGGGACAGGGGAGAGCGCACCGCGATGCGGATGACCATCATAAAGGCCTGCTGCACGTTGGTGATGTCGGTGGTCATGCGGGTGACCAGGCCGGGCACGCTGAACTTGTCGATGTTGGAAAAGGAAAAGGTCTGAATGTTGGCGTAAATGGCCTCCCGCAGGTTGGCGGCCAGGCCGGAGGAGGCGCTGGCGGCAAAGCGGCCGGCGGTGGCGCCGAAGATCAGGCTGAACAGGGCCATGACCACCAGAACGGCGCCGTAGCGGTACACCGCGGACAGGTTGCTGGCCTCCAGGCCCTCAGCGATCAGCCGGGCGGTGATAAAGGGCAACAGGATCTCCATGATGACCTCCAGCGTGGTCAGACCCACGCACAGGAGGGCGTCCTTCTTGTAGACCCCCAGCTGCTGCAACACTCGTTTCACGATTTGGATACCTCCTTGCTGTGATTCTGAGTCAGGGCGGAAAGATTTTGCAGCATTTTCTTCTGCAGACGGTCCAGCGTGGCCAGCTCCTCCGGAGAAAAGCCGGAATAGAGCTGATCCTGGGCCTCGCAGATGGCCCGGTCCAGGAACTCCCGGGCCTCCTTGCCCTTGTCGGTCCCGAACAGAATTTTCCGCCGGTCATCCCGGGCGCAGGGCTCCACTCTCACGTATTCCTTCTCACGCAGACGCTTGACCAGTCCCGACATGGCTGCCATGGAGTAGCCGAACTCCCGGTGGATGTCGGTGAGGGAGATCCCCTGTTCCGAGTGGTCCAGGATGTACAGCAGCACGTGGGCCTGGATGGCGGTCAGCCCCTTCTGGGCCATGGCCCGGTTGCCCGCCTGCTCCAGCTGAATGTTGATCTGCCGGTTTTCCTGGATCAGGACGGTTCGATTCACTTCCACGCTGGTTCCACCTCCTTCCAGTTTGTTTTGCCCCAAATAGTTTGGGCGTTTATCTTTATAGCACAAAAACCGTTGCATGTGAAATTCAAATCTGCTATCATCTATTAAAAAGTTTTATCGTATTTCTGTATTATACAAAAGCAAAAGAGACCCGGAGGAGGGGTTTTGTTTGAATACTACACAATTGGAATGCTTCATGTCGGTGTCGAATTTCCTGAACTTCTCCCGGGCGGCGGAGCAGCTGGGCCTCACCCAGCCGGCGGTAAGCCACCAGATCAACGCCCTGGAGGACGAGCTGGGGGTAAAGCTGTTTTACCGCACCAGCAAGCGGGTGCGGCTCACCCAGGCGGGGCATCTGTTCTCCCAGTATGCCCGGGAGATCCTGTCCCTGTCCCGCATGTCCAAGGCCCGGCTGAAGGAGGGCCAGGAGTCGTCGGTGGTGCGTTTTGGGATCGGCTGCCGCAGCTTTCTGGAGCTGCGGCTCCTGGGGCCGGTGCTGGGGGAGCTGCGGAAGGAGTTTCCCCAGCTGCTGCCGGTGCTGCGCCTGGTGCCCTTCGACTCCCTGGAAAATCTGCTGGAGGACGGGGACGTACAGGTGATGTTCACCTTTCAGGAGACTGCTCCCAAGCGGGCGGTCTACCGGGAGCTGTCCCGGAGAGCGGTGGTGTGCGTATGCGGAAAGGACCACCCCCTGGCGGCCTGCGACCAGCTCACCATTCCGCAGCTTCGGGAGGGGGAGCGGTTTGCCGCCTATCCGCCCCACAGCGCGCCCCCCACGCTTCTGGCGGCCCAGGGCCAGATCATCACCGGCCGCAGCCCGGACCAGATCTGCTTCTGCGAGGGGCTGGAGACGCTGTATACCCTGGTGGAGGCGGGCTTTGCCTTTGCGGTGATCGCGGATCTGCCCCAGCTCTCCATGCTGGAGATTCGGACCATCCCGGTACAGGAATTTCCGGCGCTGTCCTATGGAGTGTCCTACCGGGCAGGGGAGATGGGGCCGGTGCTCCGCCGCTTTTTGGCCCGGATGGAGGAATTCTTTCAGACCGGCGGCGCCGGGGCATAAAGAAAGAGCCGGGACCTATCTAGGTCCCGGCTCTCCGGCTGTCGAAAAAGTCCAAAGACTTTTCCGACAGCCTGAAAAATGCCAATACTTTCCCGCCGCTGCGCGGCGAAAAAGTCCTCGCTGCGCTCGCTGAATGCCTTGTCATACAAGGCATTCAGGGCATTCAATCCCACTCGAGGCGGGCTGCCGCCCCCTCGAGCTCCCCCGCCCTAACTGAAGCGGATTCACCTCTACAGAAGTTTTTTGACAAGCTGAGAGCCGGGCCCTAGATAGGTCCCGGCTCTGATATTGATGGGCGGGATTGCGTTCAAGGGGCGGAAATTCAGCCGCCCATGCGTAAGCTGCTGCCGGAGGAGAGGCCGTCCTTGGCCAGCATCCGCTCCAGCACCTCCACGTCGGCGGTGATGTCCAGGGCGTCCCCCTGGAAGAGCTGGTCCAGCT
>CASFKT010000013.1 GCA_949295195.1 uncultured bacterium
ATGGCCTCCACCCGTCCGGCCTCGACTTCCTCCATCATCGCCAGAAAGCCGGGGCGGTCAAAACGGGTTCCCGATACGCCGTCATCGGTGAAGTGGGTGGGGTTCGGCAGCCCGTTCCGGCGGGCATAGTCCTCTAACATCTTTTTCTGGTTGGATATGGAATTGCTCTCGCCCTGTAACTCATCATCGCGGCTCAAACGCTCATACAGAGGGGTGATTTTCTCGTTTCTCATGGCTGTACCTCCTGAAATGAAAATGCTCTAAGTGACAGCTTCACTAACCATGACAAAAACCATGATTAAGAAGTCACTTAGAGCATACATCTCCAGTGGCCGGAAACAGTATGCCGCTGCGATCTCCTATCTGAAAAACTCCGGATATACCCAGGCGGCAGGGATGCGGCGCTGGCGCGGCGGTGGCGGACGGCCTATCCCCGCCGGCGCAACATGCTGGACGAGCTGGTGAAGGCGGGGTATTAGAACGCCGTGGATATGACAGCAGATGGAAAAGGCGCCTCATGTCCCTCTCTGCTCTGCCCAATTTCCCGATCTTCCAGCAGTCTTCCAAATGTCCACCGCATTTACCACGGGAAGGCCTTGAACCCAAAAGCCTACCGCTTTTTCATCAGAATGACGAATATCTGCCACAGATATATAGCAGCAACCTTTCAGGGAGAAAAATCCGGCGTTTCCCCTGTTTTTTGCTGCTTGTCAACAGGTCCTTTGCGAAAGTGGTCCCGCCAATGCAAGGGAATTTTTTCTATTAATGTTAATATCAAGGAGTATTCTGCTTCATTCTGCGTGAAGTTTTCTTTTTTCTAAGTTTAACAAAGCCAATCGTTACTATATTTCTATCTTCGGCAACTAGAAAAGGAATTGACATCGTTTGACAGTTTTGCTATCATAAAAACAACGATACTAAAAAATTATTTTCTAAAATAGGAAAACTTGTGCGATATGAACGAAACAAGCAGCTATCTTCAGACAGTGGGCCGCGCCCTGGAGATTCTGGAGCTGATTGGTCGGTTTCCCGGCTTGACGCTCAGTGAACTGGCCCGCCGCACCGGAATGAATACGACTGTCATCTACCGCCTATTGTTTACGCTGAGCACCGTCGGCTTTTTGCAGCAGGAGCCTGGCGGAAAACGGTATTATCTGGGGGACAAGACCCTGTTGTTAGGGGTACAGAGTCTGGACAACCGGGAAATCAAACGAATCGCTCAATATTACATGTGGGACCACTATGAACGTACCGGGGACACCTGTATCTTAACGGTGCCCTGCGCAGGACAGAGTATCTGCATTGAAAAAATCGGCTCCCTTCGGGACAGCTCCAGCGCTGTGCGTGCGGGAGGTGTCTATCCTCTGCACAAGGGCGCCTCCAACCGGGTGTTGTTGGCTTTTCTCCCCGCTGGAGAGCAGCAGCGCTATCTGGATAAACTGGGGATGGACCCGGACAGCCGGCAGCGGCTCCAGGCGGAGCTGGACGCCATTGTCGTCCGGGGATATGATTTCAGTGTGGGACTACTGACGCCAGACCGGTTTGGGCTTGGCTTTCCAATTTTTGACCGCTCCGGCCGTTTGGCCGGCGGTTTCAGCACCGGCGGCTACATCGCCGGCCTGACTGAACAGGACCGGCAGGAATTGATTCTGCGCTTCCAGGCTGTCGCCGCCCAGATCAATTTGGCGATGGGTTCACCTTCCACGCTGAATGAATAAAAACGGGAGAACTCCCGTTTTCTTTTCCCTTCGTTTTTTCTCAAATAGAAAAAATATTCTTATAATAGAAATTATTGAGTCGGTCCGATCTGTGTTCTGCCCGTCCGAGTTGGAGCTCCAATGCAGCGCGTGTGGCAATCGAGTTTTATTTTTTCTCTCTGTATTTCCTGAAATAGAAAAGTATTTTCGGTAATCGCTTTTCTTCTCCCTCTTTGGGGAGAAGTGATGATAGATTAAAACCCGAATACTAAGGAGGAATGTCTATGCAGACCCGAGAAGAACTAAAGCAGAAGTACAAAAAGCAAACCTTTATTTCCGCCTTTGAGCCGTGCACACTGATTCCAGGCATCCTGATTGCCTTTCTGGTAGGAGCCGTGTGCATGAACATCATCGGCAAGATGGGGACAACGCCCAACACCTCCCTGCTGGGTGCCATTGTGGCCATGCTGGTGGCCCGAATCCCGATCAACGCCTGTCTAAAGTACTGTAACCTGGAGCGGCAAAACCTGCTGCAGACCATTGCCTCCGCCGCCGGTTTCTCTGCCGCCAACTGCGGCTTCATCGCGGTGGCCATGCTGTTTCTGATGGGGGAGGCCGACTCCATCCTGATGATGGGGGTAGGATGTATGATAGGCACCTCCATCTCCATCTACATCATCGGCCGGATCTATGATTCCGCCATCTTCCCGGCCCAGGGCGCCTGGCCTCCCGGCGTGGCCACCGCCACCGCCATCCAGGCCGGCGACGAGGGCGGCAAGAAGGGCCGCCGCCTGCTGGAGGGTCTGGTTATCGGCGTAGTGGGGAGCTACTTCAAGCTGCCTGTGGCCGGCATCGGCATCGTGTTCATCGCCAACATCGTGGCTATGACCGGCCTGGGCGTGGGCCTGGTCCTGCGAGGCTTTTCCACCCAGCTCTTCGGCTTTGACCTGGGTGCCACCAACATCCCCTCCGGCGTGATGATTGGGGCTGGCATGGTGGCCCTGATCCAGTCCGTGGTGACGGTGATCAAGGGGCACAAGTCTGCCTCGGAGCAGAAGATCCAGGTGACCGTATCCCAGGACTCGGCGAAAAAGAGCCTCGTTCTTGCACTGGGCCTGTATGTGGGTGGCGCTGTCCTTCTGGGTGCGCTTACCGGCATCTTCGCCCAGATGTCTCCCGCCCTTTCTGTGGTCTGGGTGCTCTGGTCTGCTTTTTCTTCCCTAGTGGCCATGGTGCTGGTGGGCATGGCAGCCATGTACTCCGGGTGGTTCCCCGCCTTTGCCATCACCACCATTTTTATGACCTTCGGCATCCTCATGGGCTTCCCGACACTACCTGTGGCCATCCTCACCGGATATGTCAGCTCTGTGGGTCCCTGCTTTGCCGATATGGGCTATGATCTGAAGACCGGTTGGATTCTCCGCGGCGAGGGCAAAGACCAGGCCCGGGAGCTCCAGGGCCGCCGGGAACAGGTGAAGATCGAGCTGCTGGGCGGCATCATCGGCATCGCGGTGGTGCTCATGTTCGCGGATATGTACCTCTCCCAGGACATTATGCCCCCCATCAGCTATACCTTTGCTGCCACCATCCAGGCGGGCGCGAATATGGACCTGCTGCGGGAGCTGCTAATCTGGGCTATCCCCGGAGCCATTATCCAAATCATCTTCGGAAGCAAGATGGTGGGGGTTCTCTTTGCCACCGGGCTTCTGTTGAACAACCCGGTCTACGGCATCGGCGTCCTGCTGGCCATTGTGGTACGCATGATTTTCGGCACCAAGTTCATGGAGGTCCGGGACTCCGGCCTCATCGCCGGAGACGGTCTATACGGCTTCTTCAGCAATCTGATCAAATCTATGATGATGTAACAGCACTGCCGGCCCTGCCCCCCTGTGCTCCGCCCGGAGCAGCGGTGGGATACAGGGGGAGGCCGGAGAACACAGGTAAGAAAGGGCGTGTACTACATGTTAAAAGAACCTATCCTTCTCACAGAGGACTCTGTCCGGTACGCCATGCTGGGCGGCTCGATCTTAGGCGGGGGCGGTGGAGGTGCCGCAGAATCCGGCGAACAGACCGGGCGCCTAGCGGTACAGTTCCGCGACCTGTACCTGACGCCTCTGGACGAGATCGACCCGGACGCCGTGATCGTCACCGCCTCTATGGTGGGAGCGCCGGCGGCCAAGGAGCGGTATGTGGCCCCGGCGGACATGATGCGCTGCATGGAGCTGTTCATCCAACAGACGGGGATCACCCCCGGCGGGATCGTGACCAACGAAAACGGCGGCAGCTCCACCTTCAACGGGTGGCTGCAGGCGTCGGTCATGGGCATCCCCCTGCTGGATGCCCCCTGCAACGGCCGTGCCCACCCCACCGGCGTCATGGGTAGCCTGAACCTCCACCGGAACAGAGATTATGTCACGACCATGACCTGTGTGGGCGGCAGGAAAGAGCTGGGCCGGCATGTGGAGTGCACCTTCACCGGTTCCATCACCCACTGCTCCAAGCTGGTGCGCGGGGCGGCGGTAGAGGCCGGCGGTCTGGTGGCCGTGGTGCGCAATCCAGTGTCTGCCCGGTATCTGAAGGAGCAGAGCGCCCAGGGTGGCGTGTCCCAGGCCATTGAGATCGGACATATCTATGCGGAGGGGCTGGACCGCTCACCGGACTACGCCGTCCACGCCGTTGCAGAGGCTCTGGGCGGCGAGGTACTGACTCGAGGCATAGTGGAGGCATACCATCTTCAGAGCCAAGGCGGCTTCGACGTGGGGACCGTCAAGATCAATGGCTATGAAATGTCCTTCTGGAATGAATATATGACTGTGGATGCCCCGGACGGACAGCGGATCGGTACCTTCCCGGATCTGATCATGACCTTTGACGCCAGAAATGGTCGCCCTATGCCCACCTCCGATCTGAATCCGGGCCAAGATATCTATCTGATGCATACCAGCTACCGCAATCTGCGGCTAGCCGCCCCCATGTTCGACAAGGATCTACTGGCCGAGGTGGAGGACATCATTCACCGGCCCATAACGGCTTATTTGAATTTTTAAATAGTGAGGAGGAAAAACGCTATGCTGCTGAAACAAGTGATCGAACTGGCTGATATTCTGGACTCCCCTTCCGCCAGCGGAGCGGCGGTGGAGGCCTACCTCACCTCCATCGACCCGGAGGCCGATGTGACGGTATACGCCCTGGAGGGGCCCAAGGGGAAGACGGATGTGGTCAAGGTGCGCGTCCCCGGTATCCGAGGCAAGAGCACCGGAGGCAGCGCCCCCACTATCGGTCTGCTGGGCCGTCTGGGCGGACTTGGAGCCCGGCCAGAGCGGATCGGCTTTGTATCAGATGGCGACGGCGCTCTGTGCGCCCTGGCCATTGCGGCCAAGTTGTTGGACATGAAGCGCAAGGGGGACCGGCTGGACGGAGACGTGTTTATCTCCACCCACGTCTGCCCCAATGCGCCAACTCGTCCCCATACGCCGGTGCCCTTTATGGACTCCCCGGTGAATATAGCCCAGATGAATCAGGAGGAAGTGAGCGACGATTTGGACGCCATCCTCTCTGTGGACACCACCAAAGGCAACAAGATCATCAACACCCGGGACTTCTCCATCTCCCCCACCGTGATGCAGGGGTACATTCTGAAGGTCAGCAGCGACCTGGTGGACCTGATGGAGATCACTCTGGGAAAGCCTGCCCACGTGTTCCCCCTGTCCCAACAGGATATCACCCCCTACGGAAACGATCTGTACCACCTGAACAGCATTCTTCAGCCCTCCACCGCCACGAAGGCCCCGGTGGTAGGGGTCGCCATCACCGCTGCCACGGCGGTACCCGGCTGCGCCACCGGCGCAAGCCATGTGACGGATATCGAGGAGGCGGCCCGCTTTATGCTGGAGGCGGCCAAGGCCTTCGGCCGCGGTGAGCTGTCCTTCTATGACGAGAAGGAGTTCGCCCATCTCCAGAAGCTTTATGGAGATATGAGCCATTTCCAGGGTTTTGGACGGCAGTAAGAACCCGCCGTCCTGAGCGGGCGGCGCAGCATATAACAGATAGGAGGTCGTCACAGTGATAAAAATCGGAGCCATTACCATCGGACAATCCCCCCGGGACGATGTGGTAGGCGATATTCTCCCAATCCTAGGGGAGGAGGTCACGCTCCTCCAGGCTGGCGGCCTGGACGGCCTGAGCCGGGAGGAGATCCAGGGTTTTGCCCCCGGTCCGTCGGACTATGTCCTGATCTCCCGCCTGCGGGACGGGAGCTCTGTGGTCTTTGCGGAGCGGTATATCCTCCCCAGGCTGCAGCGCTGCATTGAGACCCTGGAGGACCAGGGCGCGCAGCTGATCCTGTTCCTGTGCACCGGGGACTTTCCGCCGGTGTTCCACTCCAAGGTACCGCTGATCTTCCCCTGCAAGGTGCTCAACGGACTGGTCCCCGCCCTGGCCTCCAGAGGCAAGATCGCCGTGGTCACCCCCACCCAGCAGCAGGTGGCCCAGTCGGAAAAGAAGTGGCGGGAGTACGTGGCGGAAATGACGGCCATCCCCGCCTCCCCCTACGGCCCGCCGGAGGAGCTGGAGCAGGCGGCCCGCCAGGCGGCGGAGCTGGATGTGGACCTTGTGGTGATGGACTGCATTGGGTACACTGTGGAGATGAAGGAGCACTTCCAGACGGTCTCTGGAAAGCCTGTGGTTCTGTCCAGGACCCTGGCGGCCCGGGTCGTGATGGAACTGCTGTCGTAAGGAGGGGAAAACTGTGGATTTGGTAAAAATCGGGATGAGCGTACTCACCTCCTGTATGAATGTGAAGGAGGGAGAAAACGTCCTGGTGATCACGGACGACAGAAAATTTTCCATTGGCGACGCCTTGTATCAGGCGGCCAAGGCCCTGGGGGCGGATGCCATGCTGGTGACGATGACGCCCCGGGAGGTATCCGGGCAGGAGCCGCCGGCGTCCATTGCGGCGGCCATGAAAGCTGCTGACGTGGTTTTGTGCCCTATGAGCACCTCCATCACCCACACCCGGGCAAAGATTGAAGCGGCGAAAGCGGGGGCCCGCATCGCTACCATGCCCAACATTACCGAGGACATGTTCTGCCAGGGGGCTATGACCGCCAACTATGACACCGTTCTGGAGCTGACCCACCGGGTGACGGAGCTGTTGACTCGGGCCAGTACCGCCCGAATCGAGAAGGACGGCCATGTGCTGACCCTGGACCTGAGCGGACGTCCCGGTGTTCCCAGCCCCGGAGTCTACCGGGAGAAGGGGCAGGCCGGAAACCTGCCCTCCGGCGAGGCATACATCGCCCCTCTGGAGAACGGCTCCAACGGGACCATGGTCATCGACGGCTCCATGGTGGGCATCGGCCTGCTGAACTCCCCTCTAGTGGTGCAGGTCGAAGATGGAAAGCTGGTGAGCATCCAGGGGGAGGACGCGGAGAAGGTATCTATTTTGCTAAAAAACCCCCAGAATGCCACCCTGTGTGAGCTGGGAATCGGCACAAACTATGCCGCCCGGCTGATCGGCGTCATCCTGGAGGACGAGAAGGCCTACCACACCGTACACATCGCCTTTGGGACCAATGTGGGCTTCGGCGGAAATAACCAGGCGGACTGCCATATTGACGGAATCATCCGAAATCCCACCCTCTATTTGGACGACGTACTGGTACTCAAGGATGGAGACTTTCAGATTTAAGGAGGGATGACCTATCTCAGTTGCACAGTTTACCCTCTGCGGCACGGAGAGCCAGTGGCTCATTGCACGCTGTGCGGCGGAGAGTCGGCTGCTGACGCCCTATCTGGAGAGCGGGCGGATCCTGTTCAAGGGCTCCTATACGGTCTCCTGTCTGACCACTCTCCTGTTCCACACGCCCCTTCGGATCTGTGGTCGGGTCACCGGGAGTGGTATGAAAGGGCCGCTGGCGCCCAGTGAAGGAGCTCACTTCCTCTTGTACGAGGAAGGACAGGTCCGTAAAGTGGACGATTGTCTGGAGCAAGTGCTTGAGACACTGGGCCCCGGTGATCTCTTTCTCACAGGCGCCAATGTGCTGGATGCCTTTGGCCACGCTGCCCTGCTGATTGGGAGTTCGGGCGGCGGCGGGTATGGGGTTTGTATGCCGTTTCTGTATACAGAGGGCGTCCATACGATGGTCCTGTCCAGCGTCACGAAGCTGGTCCCGGGGGACCTGACGCAGCTGCTCCCCCAGATTTCTCGCAGGCGCTGCAATTTTTCCTACGGCATGGCGTGCAGCCTGCTCCCTGTTCCCGGACAAATCGTAACTGAGTGCCAAGCCCTGGAAGCGGTGGCCCAGGTGGCCGCCCGTGTCTTCTCCTCCGGCGGGAGCGTTGACGGACGTGCCTCCATCGCCATTCAAGTGGATGGGGCCCGGGACCAGGTGGAACGAGTCCTTGCCCTGGTGGAGCAAGTCAAGTCTCTCCCACAGGAGCTGCCCGCAGAACCAGGCAGTTCCGCCGAGTGCAGCTTCCCCTGCTTCGGCTGCGGCCACCACATAGCCTGCGCTTACGCCAACAAGCAGGCAATCTTTCACCAAATTTCACAACGACACAACGGAAAAAGGGAGGTTTGATCCTATGAGGCAGTATAGAGTCGGACTGATCCGGGTCCTGACTACGGACGACGAGGAGCTGCTGCAGTGCCACGGCAGGCTGATCCAGCAGTACTTCCCTATGCTGGAGGTCCAGTCCAGATGTATTGCGGACCAGCCGGAGGGCATCCATGATGATGAAACTCTGGCTTTGGGCGCCCCCAAGGTGGTGGCAATGGCCAAGAAGATGTGGGAGGAGGGTTTTGAGGCGATCATTGTCAGCTGTGCCGGAGATCCCGGCGTAGCTGAGGCCAGAAAGGTCGTCCCTATCCCTGTCATCGGCGCAGGCGAGAGCACCGCCGCCCTGTGCCTGTTTTACGGAAGCCGTCCCGCAGTACTGGGCATCACGGCAGATGTTCCCGCGGGATACCAGCGGATTTTTGGAGACAAGATCGTGGACAACGCCCGGGGCAAGGGTGTGGAGAGCGTTCTGGACCTGATGACACCGGAGGGCTTTGCCGCCACAGAGGCGGAGGTCCTACGGCAGAAGGAGCTGGGAGCTGATGTGATCGCCCTGAGCTGTACCGGAATGTCCACCATTCAGATCGCGCCGGCTTTGGAAGAAAAATCCGGCATCCCGGTTTTGGACCCCGTCATGAGCGAGGGATTAGTCACCCTGTTTGAACTTCTTCGGAGAGAGGCACAGCAGGAGCAGTCCTGATGTACCGAAGAAAACGCATAAAAATTGTCGTAACCCAGCCCCAACTCGCTGAGAGATGGGGCTGGGTTTACTATGTGCCGGTTCAGGCGGAAGTCCGGACTACAGTCCTGCTTCTGAGATCTATGAAACCGTTTTTGTGAGTCAGAGTGACATGCGTAGTCCTCCGGCTGAATATGTAGACATGGACTTTCCAGCAGCCGAAAGATCAAACAGACCAGTTTTCTGACCGTGAGAACAAATCGTATTTTGTGCAGATGCTCGCTAATCCCTCTGGGTTTGAAGGCTTAGTGGTGCCAGAACTCGAAGTTGTATCTTTTCACAGAATTGATGGTCTTTGGCACTTTTTGAAGTAAAGGGACTGACAAAATATTGTGTAGGTGCGTGTAACAAGCACTGAATCTATTGTACCTAAGCATACTAAACAGTCAGTCTGTCAACGCCTCCTCGGCCTTCTTCGGTAGAACACAGCGAATAAAAATGCGATGGCTATAATAGCTAAACTTAATCCATATTGGCTTAATGTTGCTATTGACGAAGAGCTTGCGTTTCCTGCACCGGCATTTGGAAATCCGTCAAAAGACGTAACTGAATCCTCACCAGTGCTTTCACTACTCTCCCCTGCCCTACCGCCAAACTGGGATGGGTTGAAATCCCCAAACTGCGAGGCGTCGAAATTCTCCGGCAGTTCACCTTGAAACTGTGAGGCGTCAAAGCCGTCGGGTGGATTTCCGGAAGATTCCGGTGGCTCTGAGCTACCGTCCTCAGCCGATGCTGTAAGTTCGGCCTGGCTTCCAATCGCATCCTGCCCACCGAAGCTGAACCCGCCTCCGATGTCCATACTGCCCATGACTTCCAGATCTATGTGAGAAGCGTCTATGAGCGCGTCGGAGCCGGACTGCTCTGCGGAAGTAGACGGTATCGTGCCGTCGAGTTGGCCGCTTATGGATTCGCCGCGGAGCTTTACAACCTCATACAGCGTCTCCACCGCCTCAATATACTCCTCGTAGGTATAGAACGCGGTGGGGTCTGTCTCTACCAGCTCGTCAATCTGGCCGCGGACGCGGTTATAGAACTCATCAAAGCCGCCGCCGTTTATATACTCCTCCACCAGTTGAGTCATATAGGCGTAATACTGCTCGTGGTAAGCTTCGTTTTCCATCAGCGTATCAAAAAAATTCGTACCGGCAAAGGCGTTATCAATGGCCTCGTTCACCACGCTGGTGGCGTTGCTGCCGCTCATACCACCGAGGGCAAGGTTGTAGTCCCAGGGGATGATGTTAAGCTGTCCGTCGTGCTCATAGAGGTAGTAATTGTGCGCCATCATCCCGGAAAGGCTATCCTCGTTGACGGAAAATATGTGTACTGCCATGTATCGAAGCAGATTGTCTATATCCATATATGACTCAAGTTCGCTATGCTGGCCACCACCTTCTACCGAATGGCGGGGAGTCCCTCCCTGGAGGATAAAAACCTGGGCTACCCCTTCTCCGATGTGCCGGGGGACGGCTGGTACGCGGACGGGGTCTACTGGGCCCGGATGGAGGGCGTCGTGGGCGGCTACGGGAACAACGCCTTCGGCCCCGACGATCCGGTGACCCGGGAGCAGGCGGTGACCATCCTGTGGCGCTACGCCGGTTCTCCCACAGCCTCGTCCGGGACTTTCTCCGACAGCGACGATCTTGCCGATTGGGCCGTCTCCGCCGCCGGCTGGGCGCAGGCCATGGGACTGCTCATCGGCTGGGCGGACAGTTCCTTCCTGCCTCAGACGCCGCTGACCCGGGCGGAGGCAGCCGTCCTGCTCGCCCGCTATCTGGAGGGCGGCGAGGCCACGGCGGATGGCAGCAGTTCCATTCTGGTGGCCTACTTCTCCGCCACTGGGACCACCCGGCCGCTGGCGGAGTATGCGGCGGACATGCTCATCTCCTCCAGAACAGAAAAGAAAAAAGAGGAAACGGATCGATGGAAACGGGAACTGAAGAAGGTGGATAAACGCATGGCGGAACTGAGCAAGATTCTGAATAAGCTCTATGAAGATTTAGCTCTGGAGAAGATCAGTGAGGAGCGGTATCAGGCCATGGCACCGGACTATGAGCGGGAGCAGATACTGCTGCGGGAGAAACGGGAGCAATTGACTGCGGAGATCGCCCAAAACGAGGAGATCTATGAAAATGTAGAGAAGTTCCTGTCTGTCATTTGGAAGTAAACCAATCTCACAGAGCTGACTGCCCATGTGCTCAACGAGCTGATCGAAAAAATCGTGGTACATGAAAAGGTAGTGGCGGCAGACGGAAGCAAAAGCCAGCAGGTTGATATCTACTACAAGTTCATCGGATGTATCAACCGGAAGCGAGCCCTCGCCAGCTATGCCGCACTGGAAAAAGCCGCACTTCAGGAACATCTATCATCCTGTTCACAAACTGCCTGAGAACGACTTGGGGGAGCCGCCTGGAAGCGGCTCCCCCGTAATTTTCTGTTTACAGCTGGTGTGTGAGAAGCCATGCCAGTAGATCCTCGTAGCCTTTTTCTCCGGCGGCCACCTGCAGAATGATATCGGCTAACTCTTGCTGCGTATAAGACAGCTCCAGGCCATTGACGGCCAGAAAAACCAGCATGGCGTGGGCGCCGATCCGCTTGTTGCCGTCTATGAAAGGATGGTTTTTCACCAGACCGTAACAGAGCCGGGCGGCTTTCTGCTAGAGAGAGGGGTAGGCGCTGGTGCTGCCAAACCCCTGAAATGGTGCGTTAAGGGCCGAATCCAAAAGTCCCTCGTCCCTCAGCCCCGGACTACCGCCGGTCTCATCGATCAGCTGCTCATGGAGCAGCAGGATCTGGTGCTTGCTCAGAACCTTCATTTGGCCAGCTCCTCATAGGCCGCCCGGTTTTGCTGTATGAGTCGTTCTGAGATCTGCATGACATCCTCATCCTCGGCGGCCTGCATCTGCTCCACCTGGCTGAATTCTACGATCAGGTAACGGGGCACATTATTTTTCAGAATGACGGCAGAACCCTGCTCATCCACCAGACGGGCCACTTTGGAGAAATTCTGGTTGGCCTCCGTAATGGACACCAGGGCGTTGGAATTGATCATCATACGATCACCCTCCTTCTGTCTTTATTATACTCAAAAATAGGAGAAATTCAACCTATATTTTCTGGGGTGAAGAAAATATTTTTGCGAACAAGCACACCTTCGATGATATATCCTTACCAGCAACCAGCGGTCGTGTGTTCAAGTCACGTTTTCAGCTCCCAAAAGAAAGACATGACCAACAGGTCATGTCTTTCTTTTGGGGTTTCGCGGGCCGCGGGCCCGCTTCACCCTTCAGTGATTCAAATACTCGGCGGAACTGAATTCCGCCTGCGCCGCGGCCCAGAAGGGCCGTTTATCGGTTCTTCTGCAACGGTCCCGCCCATCCAAAATATCGATTTTAACCGCCCCTTCCAAACGGGAAGGTTAAAAAAGATATTGAGGGGTGAATTTCGATCTGACTGTGAAGGTCTATGAGGGCACGGACAGTAAAACCCTGACCAAGGGGGCCAGTCACTTCGAGGAAACCTCTATTGGGCGCGGAAATATTGCGGTGGCGGCGCACAACAGGGGCGTCAACAACCACTTTGGGAAGATCCATACCCTGGAGCTGGAGGATGAAATCACCCTGGCCACCAGGCTGGGGACTCGCATCTATGGGGTGGTGTCCGTATCCAAGGTCAGCGAAACAGATCGGAGCGGCCTTGCTACTACCACAGAAAACATGATCACTCTCTACACCTGTGTGATGAACCAGAGAGATTACCGTTGGTGCGTCAAGGCAGCTGCTCAATAAATACGCGGCATAATAACCTTGCGATCCTATCATACTTATGATATAGTATTGATAGAAAAGTAAGGAGGTGCTGTTGCTATGCAGATCAAGGCTTCTACCGCGCTGCGAAATGAGTATCCCAAAATTTCGGAGCTGGCCCATGCTTCTGGAGAACCCATTTT
>CASFKT010000014.1 GCA_949295195.1 uncultured bacterium
GAGATCGCACAGGGTGAGCAGGGACGCGCCCCCCAGGGCGCAGGCCAGCAGCAGGGGAAGGCTGTCCTCCCCCACCGCCCGGCGCATGATGTGGGGGACGATGAGGCCCACAAAGCCCAGCAGCCCGGCAAAGCTGACGGCGGCCCCCGCCAGGGCGGCGGCCAGGGCCAGCAGGACAAGGCGCAGGGGCTTCACCGGCAGCCCTAAGCTCTGGGCCGTCTCCCGGCCCAGGGCGAGAATGTCCATCTCGCCGGAGAGGGAAATCAGCAGAATCAGGGAAACCAGAACCACCCAGAAGGCGGGGACGATCCGGTCCATGGACAGGTTGTTCAGCCCGCCGATGCGGAAGTCGGAGTAGCCCAGCAGGGCGTCCGGGAAAAATGTGACCACCGCGTCAATGCCCGCACTGAAAATATTGGACACCGCCACCCCCGCCAGAACCAGGGTGATGCGGCTGGCTCCGGTGCACTCCGCGATGAACAGCACCAGCAGCACCCCCAGGAAGGCCCCCAGAAAGGCGGCCAGGGGGGTGAGGGTCACCGCCTGGGGAAAGAGAGCGGAGCACAGCACCACCATCAGCCCCGCCCCCGAGTTGACCCCGATGATGTTGGGGGCGGCCAGGGGGTTGTTGAGGACGCTCTGGATCACCGCCCCGGAGACCGCCAGGGCCATTCCGGCCAGCAGGCAGCCGCAGGTGCGGGGCAGCCGAACATACTGGATGATCTGTCCCTCCACCGTACCCTCCAGCTGGCCCAGCAGGGCCTGGGGCACCAGGGCGGGGGAGACGAAGGTAGACCCCAGGCAGAGGCTGAGCACGGCGGAGAGCAGGGTGAGCAGGAGCAGTCCCGCCAGCACCCGCCCCGCCGGGCGGAACTCAGGGGTAGAGGATGTCCGCAAGCTTTTCATAGGCTTCCCCCCAGCGCGCGTTGGGCTTCAGATTGTATAGAGAGTGCTCCAGGGTGTGGAACCGCCCCTCCTGCACCGCCCGTAAACTGCCCCAGGCGGGATTGGACAGGAGAGTTTTCTCCAGCGTCTCCTGGGCGTCGGTGGCGTCCGAGCCCTGGAGGACCACAAAGATATAGTCCGGGTCGGCGGCCAGGATGGCCTCCAGGCTCAGCTCCTCCAGCAGGGGGGCGCTGCTGTCCGCCACATTGACGCAGCCCAGATCGGAGAGCATCTCCCCCAGGAGGAAGTCAGAGCTCCCCTTCACCTTGCAGCTGGAGCCGGTGGCCCGGATGGTGAGCACCGTTGGGGCCGAGCCGTCCTGCCGCGCCTTGGCCGCCTCCACCTGTTCCTGGACCTGAAGGCCGTAGGTCTCATAGTTCTCCGGGCATCCGGTGAGGTCGGTGCAGATCTTCAGCATGTTCAGATAGTCGTCAAAGCTCTGGATGTCGAAGTAGGCCGCCGGGATGCCGGCGTTCTCAAAGGTGCTCTCCAACTCCAGGTCCGCCGTGGTGTTGCAGCTGGCCAGAATGAAGTCGGGCTGGGCGGCCAGAAGGACCTCCAGGTTGGGTTCTTTCACCGCGCCCAGGTCGGCCACCGTATCGCTGAGGCCCAGATCAAAGGAGGTCCAGGCGTCGTGGGCGGCCGCCGCCAGGGTGTCCTGCCCCCCGGCCAGGCACCACACGTCGGCAAAGCTGCCGATGAGGGCGGCCACCCGCTTCGGCTGCTCTACCGTGACGGTCCGGCCCAGGTCGTCGGTGAAGGTGTATCCCTGGGCGGCAGAACTAGGAGCCGAGGAGGGAGGGGCGGAGCTGGAGGAGGCCGCGGGCGAGCCGCAGGCGGTGAGAGAGACGGCCAGAACGGAGGCCGCAAGGAGAAGAATCGGGATTCGTTTCATAGATGGTTCCTCACAGAGTATTCGATGGATAAGCGGAAGGCGGAGCCAAAGAAAAAGCCCTGCCGGCAGAAGGTCCCTTCTGTCGGCAGGACAGAGCGTGTGATGACAGCCGGCGCACCGCCGGCGGGAGGGTCAGCGGCTCTCGCCCCGCTGGAGCAGAGGGGCGTCCAGAATGGACTGTTTGCGGGCCAGAACCTCGTCGCTGGTGAGCTGGGCAATAAAGTTGTCCGGGCCGATGCGGTCGATGAACGCGCCGAACCGCTCGCCGGTCCAGCCCTGCTCCCGGTACAGGAGGATGGCCTTCTCCACCAGCTGGAACACTTCCTCCTTGGTGTAGATCTCCGGCAGGCGGTTGCCCATCCGCTGGCGCTTGCCCCACAGGCCGCCCACAAAGACCGCGTAGCCGGCCTTCTTCTCCGAGACGGTGTGGAACACACAGTTGTCAATGCACTTGCCGCAGCTGGTGCAAAGCGTCCGGTCGATCTCCATGACGCCGTTCTCCATGTGGGCGGCGTGGACCGGACAGCGCTCCGAGGCCAGACATCTGCCGCAGCCGTGGCAGTCCTTGGAGTCGTACTCAGGCATCCGCTGCCCCATGATGCCGAAGTCGTTGAGGGAGGGCTTGACGCAGTTGTTGGGGCAGCCGCCAATCCCAATCTTGAACTTGTGGGGCAGCTTCACGTCGTACCAGCCCTTGTAGAACTTCTCGTGGAGCTCCCGGGCCAGGGCCTGGGTGTCAATGAGGCCGTGGACGCACACAGTGCCCTTGCAGGCCACGATGGGACGGACCCGGGCCCCGGTGCCGCCGGTGTACAGGCCGCGCTCCTTGAGGAATTGGTCAAAGGGCTCGATATTCTCATAGGTGAGCCCCTGGACCTCTACGGTCATGCGGCTGGTCATGGCGACCGCCCCGCTGCCGAATTTCTTGGCGGCCTCGGCGGCTGCCATGAGCTCCTCGCTGGTGAGGACCCCGTCCTCGGTGATGATGCGGGCCACAAAATGTTCCCCGTCCCGGGTCATAATGTAGCCCCGGCCCTTCAGGGCCTTCTTCTCGGCATCGGTGATCTTCATGTTTTTCCCTGCTTTCCTCAAAATCTGGCGCGCTCACGCCGCGCCTGCACAGGCATCCTTGTGGGTGAAGCATCTCCATTATAATCGCAGGGCGGGAGAAATGCAAGCAAACCTTACAAAAACCGCCGGGGAAACGTGGGATGCACTGGACATTTTTCGCGCCATCCTCTACAATGGAGGCGAGAGGACCGGCGGTCCGCCGCCCGGAGGGGAGCGGCCCGCCCCAGCGGGAGGGAGGAGCGAAATATGGAGGAGCATGCCCTGTCCCAGAGCGGGCCCGGCCTGCCGCCGGAGACCTGGAGGGAGCAGTTTGTTCAGGTGCTGACCCTGAGCGTACCCGCTATTCTGGCGCAGATCAGCTCCATGGCCATGCAGTACATCGACGCGGCTATGGTGGGCAGCCTGGGGGCCAGGGCCTCGGCCTCCATCGGCCTGGTGTCCACCTCCACCTGGCTGCTGGGGGGCATGTGCATCTCCCTGGCCACCGGCTTTTCCGTCCAGGTGGCCCACCTGATCGGAGCGAACCGGGAGGAGGAGGCCAGGGACGTGCTCCGTCAGGCCCTGCTGGCCGCGCTGGTGGTGGGAGCGCTGCTGTGCGCGGTTGGAACCGCTATCAGCGGGGCGCTGCCCGCCTGGCTGGGGGGCGAAGCGGAGATCCTGGGGGACGCCTCCAGCTACTTTTTCATCTACTCCTGCGCCCTTCCCGCGGTGCAGATGCGCCAGCTGTGCGGGAGCATGCTCCAGTGCAGCGGGGATATGCGCACCCCCAGCATGCTCAACGCCCTCATGTGTGTGGAGGACGTGGTGTTCAACAGCCTGCTGATCTTCCCCGGCATCTCCATCCCCGGGACCGGGCTGTCCCTGCCGGGGGTGGGGCTGGGGGTGACGGGAGCCGCCCTGGGGACCGCCATGGCGGAGTGGGTCACCGCCCTTTTGATGCTGCTGACCGTCTGCCTGCGCGCCCCAAAGCTGCGCCTGACCCGGGAGCGGGGGCGCTGGCTGCCCACCGCCCGGTGCCTGCGCACTGCCGCCGGCATCTCCGTCCCCATGGCATTTGAGTATACGGTCATGTGCGGGGCGCAGATCGCCTCCACCCGGATCGTGGCCCCTCTGGGGACGGTGTCCATCGCCGCCAACTCCCTGGCGGTGACGGCGGAGAGCCTGTGCTATCTGCCCGGCTATGGGGTTGCGGCGGCGGCCACTACGCTGGTGGGGCAGAGCCTGGGGGCGAAGCGGCGGGACCTGGCCCGGCGGTTTGCACGGATGTGCGTGCTGCTGGCGGTGGTTCTGATGACCCTCATGGGGGCCCTCATGTTCTGGTTTGCCCCGGCGGTGTTTGCCCTGCTCACCCCGGACCCGGCCGTCCGGACGCTGGGGGTGCAGGTGCTGCGCATTGAGGCCTTTGCCGAACCGCTCTACGCTGTGTCCATCGCCTCGGCGGGCGCCATGCGTGGGGCGGGGGACACCCTGGTGCCCAGCATCCTGAATCTGGTGAGCATGTGGGGGGTGCGGATTACCGCCGCCGCCCTGCTGGCCCCGCGCATCGGCCTGGCCGGGGTGTGGCTGGCCATGTGCGGCGAGCTGTGCTTCCGGGGCGTGCTGTTTTTGATTCGCCTGCTGCGGGAGCGCTGGCTGGACCGGAAGGTATTTAGCTGAACCGAAAAAGCGCCCTGGGGTTTCTCCCCAGGGCGCTCAGTTTGGGTGGGTGAATTATGGCTCAGACGGCTGGGCCGGTTTGGACAGGAGCATCCCGATGATGCCGCCCACCGCGGCGGGGATGAGCCAGCCGAAGCCGTAGTCATAGAAGGGGAGGTGCTCCACGAGGGGGAACAGGTCCAGGTAGTCGTGGAAGGTGAGCACCAGAGCGGTCAGGGTGGCCCCCAGGGCCGCCCCCTTGTAGAGGCCGGCGCGGGAGATCCAGTTCTGGAAGGCCAGCAGCACCACCGTGGTCATGAAGGGGGGACAGATCACCGACAGCACCGGGTTGGCGATGTTGATGATGGTGGACAGGCCCAGGTTACAGATGGCGCAGCCGATGACCGCCAGCAGGAAGATGCCGGCGCGGTAGGACAGGCGGCCTTTGGTCATCTCCTCAAAGTAGGAGGCGGTGGCACCGAAGAGACCGATGGCGGTGGTGAGGCAGGCCAGGGTGACCACGATGGCCAGAATCACTACTCCGGCCTGGCCCAGCAGCTCCTTGGTGATGGCCACAATGAGGGCGGCCCGGTCCAGACCGTCCTCAAAGGCGGTGCTGGTGGTGGCGCCCAGGAAGGTGAGTCCCCCATACACCACCGCCAGAAGCAGGGCGGCCACGCCGGTGGAGCCGGCCACCTGGGGGCGCTGCTCCTTCCAGGTCTTCAGGCCGGACTGGACCATGGAGTCCTGAATGATGATGGCAAAGCCGGCCACCGACAGAATATCCATGGCCTGATAGCCGGCCAGCAGTCCCTCCTGGGCGATGTTGGGAGAGGCGGCCGGGCCGATGGGGCCGATGGGATTGGCAATGCCCACCACAATCAGAATCAGAATTCCGGTGATGAGCACCGGGGTGAGGCACTTGCCGATGATGTCCACCAGGCGGCTGGGGCGGATGGTCAGGAGAACCACCACCACAAAGAATAAAATGGAGAAGGGGAGCAGCCCCAGCCCGTCAAACAGGGGGCGGACGGCCATCTCATAGGTGGTGGCCGCCGTGCGGGGCGGGGCGATGAACACGCCGGTGCAGAGGATGGCGGCGGTGTTCAGAATGACCCCCGGCTTGGCGCCGACGGATTTGTTCATGGCCTGAACGCTGCCCCCGCCGTGGATGGCGGCGTAGATGCCCACGCAGGAGAGAACCTCCACCAGGAAGAAGCAGAGAAAGCCGATGACCCAGTCCTCTCCGCCGGATTTTCCCAGAAAAGGCGGGAAAATCAGATTCCCGGCCCCGAAGAACATGGCGAACAAGGCAAAGCCGGAGACAAAGAACTGTCGTGTCCGCATTGAAAAACCTCCTCGCGCCGCGGCAATGCGGCGCGTTTTTTTCTAATATGCGCCAAAAGGCGACTTTGTATATCATACCGGGTTTTGGCAGCTATTGCAAGGAAAACTTTGAAAAAGCCTAAAAAAGTCCAGGCGCCGCAGCCGCGGCGCCTGGGAATCAGGAGAGAGAGGGGTTATTTCTGATAGCTCACGTGGAGCAGCTCGTGGCGCTGCTCATGGGTGAGCTTCTGCAGGATGGAGGTGACGCCGGGGTTGTACTCCGCCCGCTTGAAGGGGGCGGACCGGTCGGTGGCGTACAGGCCGGCAGAGCGGGCCTGCTTTTTAGCCTTGAGGCCGTAGGGCTGTCCCGCGCCGCCCACGCAGCCGTTGGGACAGGTCATGACCTCAATCAGGTCGTAGTAGGCGGTACCCTCGTCGATCTCCTTCAGGAGCTTCTGGGCGTTGATGAGGCCGTGGACCACCGCCAGCTTGATCTCCCGGTCGCCCACGGGGATGGTGGCCTCCCGGATGGACTCGTTGCCCCGCAGGGGGGAGTACTCCAGGGCCCGGAGGGTGTTCCGGGATTTGTCGGGCATGCAGTGGCGGACCACCGCCTCGGCCACGCCGCCGGTGGTGCCGTAGATGGTGCCCGCGCCGGAGCCCAGGCCGAAGGGCAGGTCGGGGGCCTCCAGGTCCAGCTGGGGCAGCTGGATGCCCGACTCCTTGATCATGTTGATGATCTCCTGGGTGGTGAGGACCAGGTCCACGTCGGGCTTGCCCTCGTGCTGGAACTGGGGCCGGGCGGCCTCCATCTTCTTGGCGGTGCAGGGCATAATGGCGATATGGAAGGTGGTCTTTCCGTCCCGGGCGTCCTTCTCCTGGTAGTGCCTGCGCACGATGGAGACGAACATCTCCATGGGGGACTTGCAGGTGGAGATGTGCTTTAAATACTTGGGGTTCTCCATCTCCAGATACTTGACCCAGGCGGGGCAGCAGGAGGTGAACATGGGGAAGGGGCCCCCCGCCTCCAGCCGGGCCAGGAACTCCTCCGACTCCTCGATGGTGGTGAAGTCGGCGCCGAAGGTGGTGTCGTAAATCTCGTCGATCCCCATGTACTTCAGAGCGGTGACCAGCTGGTCCAGCACGTTGGTGCCCGCGGGCAGGCCGAAGGCCTCGCCCACCGCCACCCGGACGGCGGGGGCGATCTGGACCACGGTGCGCACCTTGGGGTCGTGGATGGCCCGCCAGGCCTTGCCGATCTGGTTGTAGATGGTGATGGCGCCGGTGGGGCATACGGCGGCGCACTGGCCGCAGCTGATGCAGTGGGTCTGAGACAGGGTGCGGCCGAAGGCGGGAGACACCCGCATGTTATAGCCCCGCTGGGCGAAGTCGATGATGTCCATGCCGATGGTCTCGCCGCACATGCGCACGCAGTCGCCGCACAGGATGCACTTGCTGGGGTCCCGGACCACGGCGGGGCTGCTGTCGTCCAGCTTGGACTCCTCCCGGCTGTCCCCGAAGCGCACCTTCCGCACGCCGAAGCGCATGGCCAGCTCCTGGAGGCGGCAGTCGCCGCTCTTCTCACAGGTGGTGCAGGAGCAGTTGTGGGAGGCCAGCAGCAGCTCCAGGATCATCCGCCGGTGTTTTAACAGCCGGGCGGTGTTGGTGCGGATGGACAGGCCGTCCCGGGGCTTCATGGAGCAGGAGGTCTCGATCTTGCCCCGCTCGTCCTCCACCACGCACATGCGGCAGGCCCCGTAGACGGACAGGTCGGAGTAGTAGCAGAAGGTGGGCATCTCGATGCCGGCCTTGCGGATGACGGAGAGGACGTTGGGCTCCCCGTCGAAGGGGACCCGCTGGCCGTCGATGTACATGATTCCTTTGTTTGCCATACCGCTCACTCCTCCCGAATGGCGCCGAAGGGACAGCAGCCCCAGCACGCGCCGCATTTGATACATTTCTCCGTGTCAATGACATGGGGCATCCGGATCTGGCCGGAGATGGCCTCCATGGGGCACTGGCGCATACACTTGCCGCAGCCCTTGCACAGCTCCGGGTCGATCTGGAGCACCTTTTTCCGGCCGTTGCAGTGGGGGCAGTGCTTGTCCACCACGTGGGCCAGGTACTCGTCCCGGAAATACTTCAAGGTGCTCTGCACCGGCTTGCAGGCGCTCTGGCCCAGGCCGCACAGGGCGGTCTCGGTGATGGTGGAGGACAGATCCTCCAGCAGGTCCAGGTCCTCCAGGGAGCCCTCGTTGTTGACGATGCGGGTGAGGATCTCCAGCATGCGGCGGGTGCCCTCCCGGCAGGGGACGCACTTGCCGCAGGACTCGTTCTGGGTGAAGTTCATGAAGAACCGGGCCACCTCCACCATGCAGGTGTCCTCGTCCATGACCACCAGGCCGCCGGAGCCGATCATGGCCCCCACCTTTTTCAGGGAGTCGAAGTCCATGGGCATGTCCAGGTGCTCCTCGGTGAGGCAGCCGCCGGAGGGGCCGCCGATCTGCACCGCCTTGAACTTCTTTCCGTCCTTGATGCCTCCGCCGATGTCGAAGATGACCTCCCGCAGGGTGGTGCCCATGGGGACCTCAATGAGGCCGGTGTTCACCACGTTGCCGGTGAGGGCGAAGGCCTTTGTTCCCGGGCTGCCCTCGGTGCCGATAGACCGGTACCAGGCGGAGCCCTTCCGGATGATGAGGGGCACGTTGGAGAAGGTCTCCACGTTGTTCAGGACCGTGGGCCGGGCCCACAGGCCCTTCTCCACCGTCCGGGGGGGCTTCACACGGGGCATGCCCCGGTTGCCCTCGATGGAGGCGGTGAGGGCGGAGCCCTCGCCGCACACGAAGGCGCCGGCGCCCCGGTTTACATGCAGGTGGAAGGAGAAGTCGGTGCCCATGATGTGGTCCCCCAGGAATCCCATCTCCTCCGCCTTGGCGATGGCGGTTTTCAGCCGGGAGACGGCCAGGGGGTACTCGGCACGGACGTAGATGTAGCCCTCGTCGCTGCCGGCGGCCACGCCGGCGATGAGCATGCCCTCGATGATGGAGTGGGGGTTGCCCTCCATGATGGACCGGTCCATGAACGCGCCGGGGTCGCCCTCGTCGCCGTTGCACACCACATATTTTTTGCCGGGGGGCTGTTTCCGCACGCTGTCCCACTTGCGCCCGGCGGGGAAACCGCCGCCCCCCCGGCCTCGCAGGCCGGAGTCGGAGATCTCCTTGCAGATCTCCTCGTCGGTCATCTCAAACAGGGCCTTCTCAAAGGCGGAGTAGCCGTCCCGGGCGATGTACTCGTCGATATCCTCCGCGTCGGTGGAGCCGCAGTTCTCCAGCACCACACGGTGCTGCTTCTTATAGAAGGGGATCTCGTCGTGCTTGGCGTAGGTCACCCCGTCCAGCTGGTACAGCAGCCGCTCCACCAGCTCCCCCTTCAAGAGGGTCTTGTCGATGATCTCGTCGCAGTCGGACACCTGTACGTGGGTGTAGAGGATGCCGTCTGGCTCAATCTGGAGCAGGGGGCCCATCTCGCAGAAGCCGTGGCAGCCGCTTTTTTTCAGGTGGAGCTCCCTGCCCTTGGCGGGGGCCTCCACCTCGCCGTCCTCGTGGAGCAGGCCAACCTGGACCTGGATGCCCCGCTTGGCGCAGGCCTCCTTTAAATAATCGTAGATGTCCAGAGAGCCGCCGGCAATGCAGCCGGTGCCCGCGCAGATGAGCACCTGCTTCTTCTGGGCGGACAGGGCCCGCTTGTCCTTGATCTGGCGGACTTCAAACTGTTCCCGGGTAATGGTACCGCTTGTCATTGGGCAGCCTCCTCCTTCCGCAGCTCCTCCAGAAGCTCAATGGCCAGCTCCGGGGTCATCTTGGAGTGGACCTGGTCGTTCACCGTCACCACCGGGGCCAGACCGCAGGCACCCAGGCAGGCCACTGTCTCCAGGGTGAACAGGGAGTCGGCGGAGGTCTTCTGCTTGTCCTCCAGCTCCAGGTACTCCCGGATGGCGTTGTAGATGGGTTGGGACTTGCGCACATGGCAGGCGGTGCCGTCACAGACCTTGATGATGTACTTTCCCTTGGCCTCCAGGGAGAAGTTCTCATAGAAGGTGGCCACGCTGTACACCTTGGCCACGCCGATATCCAGTTTCTGGGCGATGCGTTCCAAGACCTCTGGGCTGAGGTACTTGTATTCCGCCTGAATATCCTGCATAATGGCGATGAGATGGTGGCGCTGGCAGCCGTAGGAGTCGATGATCTCCTCCACGCGCTCCATTGAGATTCCGTTGGACATAGTTTTCTACACCTCGTCTTTCCTGGTCAACGCCCAAAATGGGCGGTATGCCCCACATAATACCATAATAATGGATTCTAGAATGGAAAGCTATTAGGCATTTTGCTGAATTATTGGCATGAATGGGAATCTGAAAAAATATCCCATGAAGGAAATCATGCAAATTCTGCCGGGAAAACCGGGAGGGCGGCGAGAGAAAACCGTTCCAGAATGCGGAAAAAGAGATTTGACAGCCGGACGGGAAACTGGGTATGAATTTTTAGACTGTTTGACCAAAAGAACCGGTTTGTGGTAGGATAGAAAAAGCAGTTTACCAAAGGGGACCGGAGCGGCTTTGTTTCGCCGCACCCGGAGCCCGGAAAGGACGCAACATGGATTGGAAACAAGTGTTACCACCCCTGTGCCGGAACCGGATTGAGACCCGGTTTGTCCAGGCCGGGGAGGCCCTGCCGGCGGGGAGCAGCAAATTCGGCGGCCGGCCGGATGTGTCCGCCGGCTTTGTGTGGCCGGTGTTTGAGACGAAGACCTTTGACGACGATACGGTGAAGCCCCGGCCCCTGGCCTTCCTGGCCCAGTTCGACTGTGCCCGGCTGGCGGAGCTGGACCCGGAGGGGCTGCTGCCCAGGACCGGCCTGCTCTCCTTTTTCTATGAGCTGGGCTCCCAGCGGTGGGGCTATGACCCCAAGGACGCGGGCTGTGCCCGGGTGTTCTGGTTTGACGGGGAACCCTTGGTCCCGGCGGAGTTTCCCCGGGACCTGGAGGAGGATTTCCGCCTGCCGGAGCTGGCGGCGGAGCTGTCGGGCGGTACGGACGCGCCCGACTTCCAGGACGCCTGCCTGGCCCTGGACTACCCCTTCACCGCCAACGACTACCGCTTCTTTGACCAGGCCCGGCGGGAGCTGGGGTACGCCTATCCGGACAACCGCTCCCAGCTGCTGGGCTGGCCGGACATCATTCAGAACAACATGACCCTGGAGTGCGAGCTGGTGTCCCGGGGCCACTATCTGGGGGGCAGCTGGGAGAGCGTCCCTCAGGAGGAGCGGGACGCGTTACGCGCGCCCAGCGTCCAGGACTGGCGGCTGCTGTTCCAGCTGGATACGGTGGCGTCCGGGGATTTTGAGCTTATGTTCGGCGACTGCGGCCGCATCTATTTTTACATCCGGAAAGAGGACCTTCTGGCCCGGCGGTTTGACCGGGCGTGGCTGGTCCTCCAGTGTATGTGAGCACTGCCAGAGAGGAGTCAAAGCATGAAATTGGAAATCACCTTTCAGGGAAAGACCCGCAACCGGGACACGTTCATCCGAAGCGTCCAGCGGCTGGCCAAGGCCCAGGAGTATCAGCTGGGGGCGTGGAAGGACGGAATGCGGGTGGTCCTGTGCCCTCTGGGCTATCTGGACATGGGCTGGACCCGGGAGAGCGGGCTGTTCGGCGGCTGGAAGATCACCGGGGGCTGCATCACCGTCCCCGGCGGCCCCGGCCTGCACAAGGCGGTGGTGGAGCTGATCGACGCCCTGAGCAAAAAGGACCTGAAGGAGGTTCAGGTGGTGGACGGCACCGGCTTCTGGGAACACCGGGATTTCCAGCGCCTGTCTCAGGAGACCTACGGCCCCTGGCTGGAGCAGGAGCTGCGGGGAGCGCTGGTCAAGCTGGGGCAGTCCCCGGAGAGCGTCCCCCTGTTCTGGGGGGAGGAGGACTATCTGCCCCAGGAGGTGCCGGATACAGTCTACACCCCCATGGGCCGCTTCTCCAAGGGGCGGCTCCAGGAGCAGCTGGACCAGGGCCGGACGGAGGAGCTGGTCCAGCGGATTTTCCTGTGGCCCAACGCATTCAAGGATGCCTTTTACTATCGGAACGGGGCCATGAAGCGCATGTGGCAGGACTGCTGCTTTGCACCCTCGGACCGGCACTACTCGGATGAGCAGATCAACGGCTTTGTACTGGACTTCCTGGAGCGGGCCTACCGGCTGGACCCGGCGCTTCCCCTGCCCATGTCCGCCTACCGGGAGCTGTGCATCATGGACGGCCGGGCGTTCAAGATCCCGGAGGACGCCCCGGAGCTGGAGGAGGAGTTCGCGCCCGGCTACCACAAGGGGGAACTGCTCCAGAGCTATGAGAAGCTGTGGCTCCCGCTGCCCGGCGTGTACCGCTATGAGTGGAGCGACGACGGCCTGGGCAATGCCGGCTGCATCTGGATCGACGAGGACGGCGGCGGCCCCATCTGGCGGGTGAGCGGCTATCGGAACAAGGACGGCGCGGCGGACTGGAACGCCGACATGTCTGAGCTGAAGGACGTGGAGACCCTGGAGCTGGAGGGGGGCAAGGCCCGCTGGGGCTGGAAGGACATCCCCAACAAGGCCGAGCCGGACCTGCCCCTGCGGCAGCTGCTGGGCGAGGTGGCGGCGGGGGACACCCTGTACGTGATCACCGTCACTTTCTCCGACGATGAGGAGGAAGAGGAGATCTACGACCGCCTTCACCGCATGAAAATCATGGACAAACAGGACACCCCCTTTGGAGGCGGGCAGTAAACGCCAGCGCGCGGAGAGGCTTAGTGCCTCTCCGCGCGCTCAGCTTGTCAAAAACCCTGTACAGAATCAAATCCGCCTGAGTCAGGGCGGGGGAGCTCGAGGGGGCGGCAGCCCGCCTCGAGTGGGATCGAATGCCCTGAATGCCTTGCATGGCAAGGCG
>CASFKT010000015.1 GCA_949295195.1 uncultured bacterium
CAGGGGCCGGATTTTATTCGGCAGGAGGAGAAATGCCGACAGCTGCTGGCACAAATCAAATCACAGATCCCAGACTTGGAACAGCGATTAAAAGAAATGCCTGCAAACAAAAAGTCAAGCAAAAATTGAGCGAAATTTGTAGATGTAGGGAGGGAGAAAAACAGCAGCACAAAAAGGCCGCCGCCAGTGCGTCAGCCTGAATGCAAGAGCCGGTATAAGTCAATCAGTCGGTTCCAGAGATAACAGATATTCCTTCACCCTGCCATAGTAGACACGAAGGAACTTATTGGCTCCAGCGGTCATGTAGACATAGTAGGGCTTGCCCTCGGCGCGTTTCTTGTCCAAGAACTGAAACACGGGGTCATCTGCAAGCGAGGTTTGGAGCAGGGCGCTCATCACCAGGAACAGTGTTCTTCTCAGTTCCGGGGAGCCGCTCTTGGAAGAAGGCGTGCTTTTAGCCTCACGCGTGCCGGACTGGTTGGCCCCGGGATCTACGCCAGCGTAAGCGGCCAGAGAGCCCTTGTGGGCAAATCGGGTCACGTCTCCAATCTCAGCCATGAGCTGGGGGCCGAGGGACTTGCCAACGCCTCCCATCGCCATGACCACAGGATACTCCGGGAGCTGCTGTGCCAGACGGTTCATCTCCGTGCGCAGTAATTCCACTGTCTTGGAGGTGGCGTTGAGTTGTTCAATGGCCTGGTGGATCAACATCTTGGTCATAGCATCCTTGGGAAGCAAAGCGATCTGGTTTTTAGCGCCTTCATGGATTTCAGCGGCCTTCCCGCTGCTGAAGTTATAGCCATGCCGCTTGCACCACTTTTGGTAACGCTGAGTGAATGCGGCGAGGTTCAGGCCCCGCACACAGTCCAGGTGCCAAAAGGACGCGGCAAAGTCCACCCACTTCTGGCTGCCGTCCTCACGGGCGGGGCTGGAGAAAAGGGTGTTGACACAGGGAAAGGTCTGATCCAACAAGGAAATCAGGTTGTTCTTCATGGAGACCTTGGTCTTAGAGTACAGGCCATATTGCCGGTTCATGGTTTTCAGTTGGTAACGAATTGTATCCATATACTGAGTTCGGAGTTTCTGCCATTCTGCTTCAAATTTTTTTCGCTCTCTCGCGTAATTAAACGCCATACTTTTTCCTCCGATTTCTAAAATTGAAAAATAAATTTTTGAAATCGGAGGATCTCGACATCCTATTGTGAATAAAGCAGAACATAAAAAAACGCTGGTCTCGCACCTCGGTGCAAAACCAGCGAAACAATTTATGGCGCTAAGAAGCCCATAATCGACATCGCAGTCAAATGGAAACCTCTCAACTCTTTGCTTTGGTATTCTTGACTGGATAAGATCCCTTTTCGACTTACGGTCTACCAGTTTATAGAGTGCCGGCAGGCGTATTATCTTCTTAACGCCATAATGGACCCAACTGCATTTAGCATGTCCCTTTCCAAAGTCAGAGAATTGTAAATCTGATTGGCATTTACTATTTTATAAAAAGTATATTAATGGTATGTACAGTATCGTATATTACCCTCCATCTCAGCCATATTCATCGCATATCAAATATTTCGCTCCACATAAGAAGTATGGAGCAACTGATGGGCTTTCTCGCTGCCCGGCTTTTCCAAAAAGGTCTGGTACACCTCCTGGATCAGGGGGCTGCGGTGGCTCTTCCGCAGGGGCATGTCCCGGTCCTCCTGGTAGAGGGCGCGGGCCCGCACCGCCGACACGCTGCGGAAGTTGCGCACCACCGAGGGCTGGATGGGCTGGCCGCCCCCGTTCACGCACCCGCCGGGGCAGGCCATGATCTCGATGAAGTCGTACTGCCGCTTACCGCTGCGGATGTCCTCCAGCACCTGCCGGGCGTTTCCGGTGCCGCTGAGGGCACACACCCGGATCTCCTTCCCGGCGATCTCGTAAGTGGCCTCCTTGACCCCGTGGGCGCCCCGCACCTCGGAGAACTCCACGCTCTCCAGCTCCTTGCCGGTGAGCAGCTCCGCCGCCGTGCGCAGAGCTGCCTCCATCACGCCGCCGGAGGCCCCGAAGATGTGTCCAGCTCCGGTGGCGATGCCCAGAGCGGGATCGAAGTCCTCCTCGGGCAGCTCCTCAAAGAGCAGGCCCGCCCGGCGGATCATGGCTCCCAGCTCCCGGGTGGTCAGAGCCACGTCCACATCGGGGATGCCCTCCCCGGCGCCGCACTCGTCCTCCCGGGTGATCTCAAACTTTTTCGCCGTGCAGGGCATGACGGAGACCACAAACAGGTCCTTGGGGTCGATCCCCATCTTCTGGGCATAGTAGGTCTTGGCCATGGCCCCGAACATCTGCTGGGGGCTCTTGCAGGTGGACAGGTTGGGGATGAAGTCGGGGAAGAATGTCTCGCAGAATTTCACCCAACCAGGGCAGCAACTGGTGATGAGGGGCAGCGTCCCACCGCTCTGCACCCGGTGGAGGAACTCACTGGCCTCCTCCATAATGGTCAAATCGGCGGCAAAATCGGTGTCAAACACCCCGTCGAAGCCCATCCGCCGCAGGGCGGCCACCATCTTTCCCTCCACGTTGGTGCCGATGGGCAGGTTGAACATCTCCCCCAGACCCGCCCGGACGCTGGGGGCGGTCTGGACGATCACATGCTTGCCGGGGTCGTCCAGGGCATTCCACACCTGGGCGGTGTTGTCCTTCTCATACAGGGCCCCGGTGGGACAGGCGATGATGCACTGGCCGCAGTGGATGCACTGGGTGGTGTTCAGGGGCGCGTCAAAGCTGGGGCCGATGTGGGTGGCAAAGCCCCGGCCGGCGGTGCCGATGCAGGACACCCCCTGGGCCAGGGAGCACACCGCCTCGCAGCGGCGGCACATGATGCACTTGGAGTTGTCCCGCACCATGTGCACCGCGCTCTCGTCGGGCTGGTAGTCGATCTTCTCCCCCTCAAAGGCCATCTGGTTGTCCACGCCGTACTCCCGGCACAGCCGCTGGAGCTCGCACACGCCGCTGCGGGTGCAGGTGAGGCAGGTCTGGTTGTGGATGGACAAGATGAGCTTCAGGTTGGTCCGCCGGGAGGCCTGGACCCGCTCGGTGTTGGTCCAGATCTCCATCCCCTCGGCGATGGGGTAGACGCAGGAGGCCACCAGGTTCTTGGCCCCCTTCACCTCCACCACGCACATGCGGCAGGCGCCGATGCTGTTGAGCTCCTTCAAGTAGCACAGGGTGGGGATGGCGATGCCCGCGGAATGTGCCGCATCCAGGATGGTGGAGCCGGCGGGCGCCCGGCAGGCGATGCCGTTGATCTTGATGTTCACCATATCCACGGTGCTGACGTTCACGTTTTTCATGTGGCTTTCTCCTCCCCTCACCCGCGCTGGATGGCGCCAAAGCGGCACTTCTCCAGACAGCTGCCGCACTTGATGCACTTGTTGACGTCGATCTTATGGGGGTTCTTGGCACTCCCCTTGATGGCCCCGGCGGGGCAGTTCTGGGCGCAGATGGTGCACCCCTTGCACTTCATCGGGTCGATGGAGTAGGTGAGCAGGGCCTTGCACACCCCGGCCGGACAGCGCTTGTGCTCAATGTGCTCCACATACTCGTCCCGGAAGTAGCGCAGGGTGGACAGCACCGGGTTGGGGGCGGTCTGGCCCAGGCCGCACAGGCTGTTCTCCTTGATGAAGGAGGCCAGCTCCTCGATGCGGTCCAGGTCCTCCATAGTGCCCCGGCCCTCGGTGATCTTGTTGAGCAGCTCCAGCAGGCGCTTGGTGCCCACCCGGCAGGGGGTGCACTTGCCGCAGCTCTCGTCCACGGTGAACTCCAGGAAGAACTTGGCGATATCCACCATGCAGGTGTCCTCGTCCATGACGATGAGGCCGCCTGAGCCCATCATGGTGCCGATGGAGGCCAGGTTGTCATAGTCGATGGGGGTGTCGATATGCTCCGCCGGGATGCAGCCGCCGGAGGGTCCGCCGGTCTGGGCCGCTTTGAACTTCTTCCCGTTGGGAATGCCGCCGCCGATCTCCTCGACGATGGTACGCAGGGTGGTGCCCATGGGGACCTCCACCAGGCCGGTGTGCTTGATCTTGCCCCCCAGGGCGAACACCTTGGTGCCCTTGCTCTTCTCGCTGCCGATGGAGGAGAACCACTCCGCCCCCTTGAGGATGATGGGGCAGATGTTGGCGTAGGTCTCCACGTTGTTGAGAATGGTGGGCTGCTGGAACAGGCCCTTCACCGCCGGGAAGGGCGGCCGGGGACGGGGCTCGCCCCGCTTGCCCTCGATGGAGGTCATCAGGGCGGTCTCCTCGCCGCACACAAAGGCGCCGGCGCCCAGCTTGATCTCCAGATCGAAGTTGAAGCCGCTGCCGAAGATGTTCTCTCCCAGCAACCCGCAGCTTCTGGCCTGGTCCAGGGCGATCTGCAGGTGCTTCACTGCGATGGGGTACTCCGCCCGGACATACACATAGCCGCGGTCCGCCCCGATGGCGTAGCCGGCGATGGCCATGGCCTCAATGACGCTGTGGGGGTCCCCCTCCAACACGCTGCGGTCCATGAACGCCCCCGGATCGCCCTCGTCGGCGTTACAGCAGACATACTTCTGCACCTTGCCCCGGTTCCCGCTGGCGAACTTCCACTTCAGACCGGTGGGGAAGCCCGCGCCGCCCCGGCCCCGCAGTCCGGAGGCCAAAACTGTCTCAATGACCTGGTCCGGGGTCATGGTGGTCAGCACCTTCTCCAGGGCGGCATAACCGTCCCGGGCGATGTACTCGTCGATGTTCTGGGGATCGATGACGCCGCAGTTGCGCAGGGCAATGCGCAGCTGCTTCTGATAAAAGGCGGTGTCCTCCAGGCTCCGCTCAGTGCTGGTAGCCTCGTTCTCGTCATAGAGGAGCCGGGTCACCCGCTTTCCCTTTAAAAGGTGCTCAGAGACGATTTCCGCCACATCCTGGGTCTGTACATGGCTGTAGATGGTCCCCTCGGGGAACACCGCCACGTTGGGTCCGCTGGAGCACAGCCCCAGGCATCCGCCCCGCATGACCTGGACCTCCTTGCGCAGTCCGGCCATCTTGATCTGGATCTCAAACTCCTCGGCCAGCTTCCCCTGCTTCTCCACCGAGAGGGCGCAGTTGGGGCCGCCGCATACCATTACATAGCTGCGATACATCCCCGTCACCTCCCGCTCTGAGCCGCGCCGATGGTGAACTCGGCCAAGGGGTTGCCGCCCTGGATGTGCTGCTGGACCACGCGGACGCCCCGCTCCGGCGTCATGCGCACATAGGTGGTCCGGGCCTGCTCCGGCCGGTATACCTCCACCACCGGCTCAAACTGGCAGATGCCCACGCAGCCGGTGGCCTCCAGGACCACGTCCTTCAGATCCAGCGCCTCAATTTCCCGCTGAATGGCGTCAAACACCTGCTGGGCCCCCGCGGCCTGACCGCAGGTGCCCAGGCCCACCACAATGCGGGTGCGGCCATCCATCCGGGCGTTGATCTGCTTCCGGATCTTCTCCAGATCCGAACGGCTCTTGATCTTGATCGCTTCCATCCCTGCCTTCTTCATGGGTCCTCCTCCTTATTGGTACTTGGCCAAAATGGCGTCCAGCTCCTCGCCGGTCAAATTGCCGTACACATCGTCGTTGACCATCATCACCGGGGCCATGCCGCAGCACCCCAGGCACCGGCAGGCGTCCAGGCTGAACTTCCCGTCCGCGGTGCAGCCGCCGTCCTCCACGCCCAGCTTCTCCTGCAGCAGCTGGTAGATGCGGTTGCTGCCCTTGATGTAGCAGGCGGTGCCCAGACACACGCTGATCCGGTTGCGGCCCTTGGGCTCCAGGTTGAACTGGGAGTAGAAGGTGGACACCCCGTAGATCTCGGTCAAAGGCTTGTCCAGGAAGTCCGCGATGATCTGCTGAACCTCCCGGGGCACGTACCCGTAGATCTCCTGGGCTTTCTGAAGAGCCGGAAGGGCCACCCCGGGCATGTCCCGGTTCTCCTCCAGCCAGTCCAGCAGGGCCTGGATCTGTTCCTGGGTGCCGTAGGTAACATTAATTTTTTTCATACAGTTTTCTCCTTTCCTTTTTATCAGTTAGATTTTGTTTGAAAATTGGAGTGATGACCAAGAGCGAGTGATTTTTTCGCCAGACTAGGCGTTTTGACGCAGCAATCCTTTGTGGATTGCAAAAAATAGCGTAGTATGAGGGAAAAAGACCTGTCATTTTGGCATATTCACATTTTTCAAACAAGGTCTAGTGAGGAATTTTACAGTGTTTTTGTCCGGACATCTGCAATCGCTCAAATTTCTTTTTCAGCTAGGAACATTAACGCCCACTGAAGCATGCTTCGGAATATTTGCTACACAATAGCAATAGCCAACCCGATGGATTCATAACAATGAAGGATATCTTTTCACACAGATCAAAATGCGGAGTGTGGATATATTTTATTTTCTCCATAATGAATAAAATTATCGTCATATATGCACTTCCACACAAAATTCTACAGCCAAATTTAATAATCCAACAAGGATAATGCAACTATAGCATAACGATCTTGCAAAATGGAAGCACAGAATTTTTTCAATTCTGCAATCAAAAATTGCAGCTATAAAAAGGTGTGAAAATAATATATATATTAAAAAAGTGGGCAATCTCAGAAGAGATCACCCACTTTTCTCCCGATAGGAAATAACCACTGTCTTTACAGTTGGAACTGCTTTATCAGAATCAGAATACCTGGGAATGTTCCAGAAAGAATAACATATAACTTAGCGCTAGTAGATCTGCACAACCACCAGGACTCAAATTTTTTTGGATATACTCCTGGTCTAATTGAGTGAGCAGGGCTTGAGCATTTTTAGAGGTTACCTGAGTGAGTAATTCAGCTGCTTGATGGCGGCACTGCTCCGCTTGGACCAATCCACCACGATGAATCATGTTAGTGTCAACCGCTTGGGAAAGCAATGCCAACAGAGTAATCGCGCCTGCATCATTAAGGGAGAGTCCCTGGTCGGTCCAATGTCGTAGCATTGGCAGACCAACATCTGTGACTAGTGGAAACCCCTGAGCGGCCTGTCCACGAATACCTGTAATATGCGAGGTATGAAAGCAGTGTAGCCCCGCAGTTTCTTCAGACAAAAGCTGTTGAAAATCCAGTAAGGAGCACTGCCCCAGTGCACGGCAAATTGTGAAAACCTGTTCTAGGGTACCCAAGTGCGGGTGCCCAGCTTGGGCAGCTCCTAATGCCCCACAAAAAAGCCAAGAGAAAAAATTAAGCCCTTATGGGTATTAATGCCACCAGTTGCAGTAAACATAGCCCGCTCTGCCTGACATCCCACAAAGCGCAACTGTCGGAACAGTTCAGAAGCTGGATATTCAGCCCCGTCCCAACCGACACAAAATAGTTTTTGAAACCACGGAAATAGCGCAGTGCTGCTGTCGAGGAATGTAAAAAAGCCCATGTCTTGGTGGGATCCGGCATTGGTGCGGTCTACTAAACCAGGCTTTGGAGTAGTGGCAACTTCATACAACATGGCGCGAGTGGCCAAAATAGCGCACTGCTCTGCGGAAACGTCCCGGAAGTACTGATCCAGGATGTGTGCGGCGTGTTCCTGCAGCTCGGACATGGGGTGAGTTTGACTACGAACACATATTTTGGCATCGTGATTACACAGCAGACACTTGCGGGGCGGAATTCCAAGACGGGTCCTGGAGATGGCACGCCCCAATGGATCCAGTACGTCTAGATCGAACAATCGGCCCAAAGGGTGTCTTTGTTCTAGTCGAAGACAGTGCTCCTTAGTCTGAAGGGGAGGCAAATCCAGACGAAAAAGGATCTGGTCACCAGCGGGATTGGAGTAGTATGCCTCTTCGCAGACTGCTCCCTGGAACATCGTTAGAAGTTCAAGTCGACCTGCCTGGAGGGCGGCTTGAGCCATAGGGAACTGCTTAATGGGACCTGGAATGTTGAGTGTAAAGCTCACCAGACTCTTACAACCTCGGTTTATAAACTCTATCTGGTGTTGACGGCGTGAGGAGCGGCCTTCTAAGATTTCCTGAGGTGGGACAGATTTTCCATCAAAAATTTGTGCGATTCTCATGGGTGGACCTCAAAAGCGGCTTTAAGGTATCGGGCTGTGCTCTCCGGCACCAGAGCAAGCACATCCTCACACACACCCTTTTCGGACAAAATCTTTCGAACTCGGGAGGCGCTAATGACATTCCCTCCAGATTTCACACGAGGAATCTTGCAGAACTGTATGCCGTACTGGGGCAGAATTGTCTCCATGGCGTCGTTGTAGCCAGCAGTTACAGGATCTAGAGGCTCCTCCCCGGCAAAGCGTTTGGTGATATACAGGGATGGGGCGATATGCTGGGCAAAAAGAGTAATATCCAGAGCGCTCTGCAATTTAGCTGCGTCTTCTCCTTTCTTGAGAAAATAGGTGGGGAAGGTGGAGGATGAAATCATATACGGACCGCTCAAATGGACACGCACATTGGACAGGTGGGCAACGCCCTCTTGCGCCAGCTGCAGGCGCACTTGGCTGTGAAACAGAGAGCGGTTTTCTTCTACGACAAATAGATGAACCGCATCGCACTGATCGGCAGCATACTCTGCTAGTGCTTGGTGTCCTAAGGTAAATGGGTTGCAATTCATCACCAGACAGCCGATGGCCTTTTTCTCATCCCCAGGCACAAATAGAGGGGAAGCGAAGGATTCCGGCCCGTTCTGACGGTTTTCCAGCAGAGTCAGCCCGTTCGCCTCTACCAACGGAGTGAAACCGCAGTTGGAAAACAACGGGCAATTTTGAGCCCGGGTGATGATAAACAGATCATAGATCCCGTGGGCGAAGCGCTCCTGCACTAATCGAGATACCAAAGGCCCCAATATGTTTTGTCCACGTAGTTCCGGTTTGACTGCGAAGCATTTGAGTAAAGAGTCTGCGGCGCACCCACAGGCCACAAGCGTATCTTTTTCATCTGTCACCCCAAAAGCGGCCTGAATATCCGATTCATAGGTCAACTCGTGTTTCGCTAAAAATTGCTTTAGCTGGATCACGTCGTGGGAATTACGAAGATCCAGCTGGATGATATGATACTCGTCTGTCATAGCCGGCAGCCTCCTGAAAGGTGAGATCAGAACCCGTACAATTTTGCGGGGTTGTCCGTCAAGGCTAGACGGCGGGCCCGCTCGGTGGGTAGCCACAGAGAAATCAAATTTGTTAGGACAAACTCGTCCGGTTTTTCCTTTTCTGTGACATGAGGAAAATCAGAGCCCCACACTACCCGCTCTGGGGCAAATTCCCCAATAGCCCGTGCGGTTTTTTCGGCATCCAGCCAAGGTTCATCGCTCTGGGTGTTTAGATAGGGACCAGAAAGTTTAATCCAAGTGTTGCCTTTGTCCACCATCTCCTGCAAGATCTTCCATGCTGGGTCTTGAATGCCCAGAGAGGGATTCAATCGCCCCATGTGATCAATGACTACTTGGCAATTCAATTTCCGGATCATATCTTCCTGCTGGATAATCTGGCTGGATCCCATATGCAATTGTATATTCCAACCAAGGTGCTTAATGCGCTCCGACAGGGGGAGGCAGTCGTCAAGGGACACTACGGCGTTTTGAGCGTTCCATACACTGAAACGTAGTCCCCGCACCCCACCGGCATGCAGTCTCTCTAGTTCGGCGTCTGAAACGGAACTGTTAACTACTGCAATCCCCCGGGCATGGTCAAGTCCGAACCTGCCGATCGCGTCCAACAGACAAGTATTGTCCAGTCCAAATGGTTTAGCCTGGACAAAAACCGCCCGAGGCAGACCTAGGGCGGTTGCTAGAAGTTGATACTCTTCCACTGTACCGCGTTGAGATTCTGCCTTGCCATCGTTGGGAAAAGCGGGATCAATAATATGCAGATGTGCGTTGCAGGCGTCCTTCGGCATTTGAAAAGTGAGCTTCTTCTGTTTCATGTGACTTCGGCCTCCTTCAAAGTTTTATTGTCCCTATCATCGCAATGAAGGTTTACTTCCAAAATCCGTTTCGAAAATTTAATTGCCCCAATTCTTTTGTGTGTTCCTGCTCCCTGCGGGAACACAAAGGGCGCATTTTGAACTCAGGAACATGAAAGATAATTGGGAGATTTAATTTATCTTATCATGCTTCTATAGAGGAAGAAAGCATTAAATCTACACAGGTTTGCAACGATTGGTTGCAGCTCCAAATTGAAACACTCTGCACATTAGATGAAGAGCCGCTTCAACAGGCAATTCTGGGAGCCGTCAATGCATCTATGGACAACCGAACTGTGCTGGAAAGCCGAATCACGGCGGTTATGGAACAGGAGTTACTGCCCGTCGCTGGAGAAACCATGAGCTTGGCCGATGTGGAACGGGCTCTGGAGGATCTGGGGCGGCAGTTTGATAGTCTTCTGAAAGAGGCAGTATCTCCTGAGCGTCAAGAGGAATATACCGAGCGCTTCCGTGCGGTATCCACCTCCATGGCCGAATTGAAAAACCGGAGAGAGCACCTCAAAGCAATCTATCAGGAAAATGAGAAGGCTTCTCAACGGCTCCAAGCGATCTCCGCCGCATTGGAGGGAGCGTCCGCCGACATCACGGAGTGGGACGAGAGCACGGTCTATCAGCTGCTGGAAAAGGTCACGGTCCTATCTAAGGACAGAATCCGGGTAACCTTCCGGGGCGGCTTGGAGATAGAACAGAGCATAAAGGAGGCGTAAATAAATGGTATTCATAACAGGTGACTGTCACGGAAACTTCCGGCGGTTTGGCCGCAGGTACTTCCCAGAGCAGGAGACTATGGATCGGGATGACTACATAATAGTGGCAGGGGACTTCGGCGGGGTGTGGGCTGACACACCGGAGGAAAACTACTGGCTGGACTGGCTGGAGCAGCGGCCCTTCACAACTCTGTTCGTGGATGGAAACCACGAAAACTTTGATCGGCTGAATACCTTCCCCGTACATAGCTGGCACGGCGGGCATGTCCACCAGATCCGCCCTCACTTGCTTCATTTAATGCGGGGACAGTTCTATAATATCAGCGGTAAGACCTTTTTCACTATGGGCGGGGCCAAGAGCCACGATATAGAAGACGGCATCCTGGATCCGGCGGATCTGAACTTCCATGCCAAACAGCGAGTATTGAAGCGTACCGGCAGACACAGATTCCGGATTCTGGGCCGCTCCTGGTGGCCGGAAGAGCTGCCCTCTGATGAAGAATACCGTACCGCATTGAAAACGCTGGAGCGGGCAAGATGGAAGGCAGACTATGTGATCACCCACTGTGCTTCCACCAGTATTGCCCTGTCTATAGACCGCCACAATGAAGCGGATCATCTCACTGAGTTCCTGGAGATAATAGACCAGCGGATGGAATATGAATACTGGTTCTTCGGACACTTCCACGACAACCGTTCGGTGGATCAGAAACACATCTTGCTTTGGGAGCAGATTGTACAGATCTTGTGAGAAAGGCCAGAGAGGGAAAAACAGCACAGAAGCTGTCCTTTCCTCTCTGGCCTTTCATTTGGGAAATTACCGCAGTAGAATTTTTAGAACAGATGTGCTATAATCCTACCCATAAAAGAAGGATGGGGAGGCTTCACTATGGCCATTGAAAACGGCGAATGGGTCATGCGGGGCATGGACTGGGACGACCCTGCCCGCATCCAGAGCTGGGAGGAGCTCATCCGCTGGGTCGATGAGATCGGCTTCCTGCCCCTGTTCAAAAACGAGGTGGACGGCTTCTCCGCGGAGGAGAACACCGCAGACCTCTATTGGTGGACTGGAGACCCGGAGCAGGACCCCTGGGAGTGGCGCGCGCTCATTGCCCGCAGCGGCTGGGTGGCCTACGGCAAGTTTTTTGGTAAACGGGCCGGTTTCATCTCCAAAGCCTGGTTTCCGCACTTCGCCAACTGGCGGCGGGACGGCTATGACTTCGACAGCCGGTGGGAAGACGAGTGGGCCACCATGCGTCAGAAGCGGATCATGGACCGTTTTCTGGAGCAGGAGGAGTGGTTTTCCTCCGATTTGAAGCGGCAGGCCGGATTCGGCAAAGGCGGAGAGAAAAATTTTGAGGGCACGGTCACAGACCTCCAAATGGGAGGCTATCTGCTCATCCGGGACTTCCGCCAGCGGATCAACAAGAAGGGCTCTCCCTACGGCTGGCCCATCTCCGTCTACACCACGCCGGAGGCCCTGTGGGGATACGACCACATCGCCTCCGCCTACTCTGTGGACCCGGCAGAGTCCAAAGCGCTGATCTATGAGCAGGTGCAGAAGAATTTCCCGGAGGCCGCGCCGGAGACGCTGGACGCTGTGCTGGGATGGCCCCAATAACGGGACTGCATCTGTGAGATACTAAAATCAAGGGGGTGAGGGAGCATGAAGGAGCGGACCTATGTCTGCTGTGACCTGAAATCATTTTACGCCAGTGTGGAGTGTGTGGAGCGGGGGTTAGACCCCATG